>CAZBRI010000044.1:0-12449 GCA_964494055.1 uncultured Anaerolinea sp. | reverse complement strand
AAAAAGATGGACCTGGCCCTCATCGGGGAACAAACCGGCCTGGCGCGCACTCGTTTTGCATCCCCTGAGAATATGCTGCGCCTGCTCGGCGTCACTCCCGGCTCGGTGACGATGATGGGGCTGGTAAATGACACCAGCAGCCAGGTAGAGCTGTGGATCGACGATGAGATATGGGGGCAGGAACTCTTTCAGAGTCACCCGCTGGTCAACACGGCCACCCTTCTGCTGTCAAAGGAAACCCTGCTGCGCTTTTTTGAGCTGACAGGGCATGAGGTCAAGCTAATCAGGGTATAAACCCAATGCTTAGGAGTTTGCTATATTGCTGCGCTCCTCGCAAAGACAATTTCAATCGGGTTGATTTGGACTCTATAAGACGGCCCGAATCTCGATCGCCAGAGATTCAAGCAATTCCTGGTAGGTTTCTGACCGGCCTTCACTCAAGGCGTGTTCCAGTTTACGGGCAGCCGCAACCAGGTCAACAGCTCCGATCGTACCGGCAACGCCCTTCAGCGTGTGTGCCATGCGTATTGCGACAGGGATATCCTTACGGGCAATCACCAGCGCCAGTTTGGATGCAGCATCTGCATATTCTGCCTTCGTCATATTCAGCAGCTTATCATAAAGTTCTTCATTCCCGCCCAGGCGTATGATCGCTGCTTTTTTATCAAGCTTTTGAGCGGATTCACTCCTAGGTGTCAGGATCGGGATGACGCTGTCGGATGGTTTGCCTTCATCGAATGTCTCACCAGCCGGCGCAGCCTGCCCTGGGAACCAGCGCAGGAGCGTTTTGACCAGCTGATCCACCTCGATGGGCTTGGTCAGGTAATCATTCATCCCGGTACCGATGGCCTTTTCGCGGTCACCCGTCAGAGCGTGCGCTGTCATGGCGATGATCGGCAGCTTTTCAAAGCTGAAACGCGGATCACTGCGAATTTTCATGGTCGCTTCATAACCATCCATACCCGGCATCTGAATATCCATGATCACCACATCAAATTGACCCGCGAGAGTCATATTAAAGCCGTCCAGGCCGTTACTGGCGATGGAAACTATCATGCCCATCTTTTCCAGCAGCTCACGCGCTACTATTTGATTGATCTCATTATCTTCCACCAGCAGCACCTGCTTTCCAGCCAGGCTCTCCAGTGACTCGGTCTTTGAAACCTTACGCTTTTTCCAGGGAAGCTGCGGTACTTCGTGCCCAAAAACCTGCATGATGGCATCAAATATCATGGAAACAGTTAATGGTTTTACCAATACTGAATTCAGCCCGGGAAGGTTGACCAGCCGGTACTTGTCGGTGGGGGGAGCCATCAGGATCACTGGCTGCTTCCCGAACCCATCCATACTGCGGATGTGCTGCACCACCTGTAAACCATCCGTTCCACCCGGCAGGCTTTTATCAACGATCACCAGGTCATAATTTACATCCGTTCTTTCAATACTCTGGATCAATTCCAATCCTTTTTTGGCGGAGTTTACCGGGGTAACATTAAAGCCGAAGGATGACAGAACATTCTGCAGGAAAGTGATGGCTTCATGATTGTCCTCCACCAGCAGTACATTCAAATTACGCAGATCGGGAGTAATGACAAAGGGATATTCTTCCTCCCCGGGATAACATTCCAGGTCCAGGGTAAAGGTAAAATTGCTGCCCTTGCGCGGTTTGCTCTTGACTTTAATCTCACCGCCCATCATCTTGATCAAACGCTTGCTGATCGTCAGCCCGAGACCTGTTCCGCCGTACTTGCGTGTCATGCTGGAATCAGCCTGGGTGAAGGGCTCAAAGAGCTGGGCCATCTGCTTCTCACTCATACCGATACCAGTGTCGCGAACTGAAAACTCAAGTTTCACCCGGCCCTGAGTCTTTTTCAAGACCTGTACACGGATGACAATATTCCCGGCCTCTGTAAATTTGATGGAATTTCCTACCAGGTTGAGCAGGATCTGCCGGATCTTTGAGGGGTCGCCATAAAGGTGACGCGGGACATCCGGCGAGGTGTTGAACACCAGCTCCAGACCTTTTTCCTGCGCCCTATAAGCAGCCATATTCGCCAGGCTGTTCAGCACTTCATCCAGGTTAAAGTCGATCGCTTCCATGTGCAGCTTGCCGGCCTCGATTTTTGAGAAATCGAGAATATCATTGATGATGGTCATCAATGCCTCGCCTGATACCTGTATGTGCGCCAGGTAGTCACGTTGTTTTTCATTTAAAGGGGTCTGCTGCATTAATTGCGCCAGTCCCAGCACCCCGTTCATGGGGGTTCGGATCTCGTGACTCATCACCGCCAGGAACTCACTCTTGGCGCGGTTGGCACCTTCAGCCAGATCTCGTGCGACTTCAAGTTCAGCAGTGCGTGCCTTCACCAGTTCTTCCAGCTGATCACGGTAAAGGATCAGCTCCTGTTCTGTCTTTTTATTCTCAGTAATATCGATACTGACATTGGCATAAAAATCTTCACCCATGCCGAAAAGGGCAGTTAAATAATATTTTTTATTGAACTCAAAGTAGGTTTCCATCTGCACCGGCACATTGGTTGCCATTACCTTACGGCAGATCTCTAAGTAAGGTTTCATCGTTTCGGCACCGTATAACTCAGTCGCCAGCTTACCAATTACTTCATGTGGTTTGGCGTTAATATCCCTGGCACCAAGCTCATTGATCTCTTCCAATTCCCAATCAATGATCTTCCCGTAATCATCCCGTATCAACCGGTAGATTACCCCGGACATGGGTATATTGTGGAAAAGTGATCTGAATTTTGCCTGGACCTGGTTCTCCAACTGCTCTGCGTGCCTGCGCTCGGTAATATCACGGATGATCATGATCGCTTCTCCCGTGATGTTGTTCGCTTCCACACGGGCTTCAAAATAATGCAATTCTAGATCAATAGGCAGTTCATATTCAAAGGTATGCACGCCAGGGGTATTAAAGGCGGCTTCCAGTTCAGCTTCCAGGACAGTGGCAATACCTTGCGGCATAAAATCGGCAGCCCGCTTTCCCAGGAACTGCTCAGGGGCTATAATCAATGGGGCATTCTTATCAGCTTTGTAATCCAGGAAGATGCCATCCCTATCAACCCGGAACATGATATCCGGGATGGCATTCAGGAGTGACCGGGTACGGTATTCACTCTGCTTCAACGCCTCTTCAGAAGCCTTAAGGCTGGAAATATCATTTGCTATTATAGAAAAGTGCGTAATCTGCTGATTGAAGTCACGGTGAGCAATAATATTCAAAAGCACGTGGTATCTTTCACCATCCAGGCTTTCCATGGCAGCCTCACCCTGCCATGAACCCGTTTTTTCTGCCTGGGGAATGGCGATATTATGAATTAAATGTATATTATCAACCGGGTAGAATTGTTGATTTTTGTAAGATGAAATGCTGCTGTCTTCAGGTATCCCGAGCATTTTTCTGCCGGACGGGTTGATATACACCAAGCTGCCTGCTGTATCGATGGATGCAATCAATTCCTGTGCTGTTTCCATGATGCTCAGCATGCGCTGAACCTCACGTTCGGCAATTTTCCGTTCAATAATATCGCCGGCGTAATCCGAGAACCGGCTGGCAATTTCCAGGTCCCTGGGGGTGTAATCTGTCTCTTTGTTCCCGACCCCCATTACGGCGATCACCCTGTTATCCCGGATGATCGGGAGGGAAATCTCCCTCAAAAGTTCGGCATGACCAGCAGGCAAACCCATTCGACCAGCAGCCTCTTTATAGTCATTATGAACAATAAAGCTGCGTTCGCGAACTGAATCGGCCCATATCCCTGCTTTTTCAAGCGGATAATGTGTGCCTTCTCCTTCAGCCCGGCAGTAGGTTAATTTTGTGCGGGTGGACCAGGCTGTCAGGCGCAGGGTTTGCTGATCTTCATCGATCAAATGGAAGAAACCTATCCTGCTCTGGATCAGTTCTTCCAGTTCATCCAGGGCTTGTTCCATGATTTCAACCAGGCTGTGCCCGGCTGCAAACTCAATTAGCTCCAGCCGTTTTAATTGAACTGTTTCATCCTGTTTCTTGAGCGTGATCTCCTGCAGTGTGCCCCCAACCCGGTATCCCAGAGTGGTATGGATCAGGAACAATTTTTGCTCGACTATTTTCCGCCCACCTCCGGGCGTAACGATCAGGGTTTCGCCCTGTATCAATTCGGGAGGTATTTCACCATTCTGCAGGATTAATCTGATAGTTTCTCGTAAATATTCCAGCTGATTTGGGGCTGCCATTTCAGATGGAGTGCAGGAATACAGAATATCTGATGCCGGCTGCCCTATCACCTGCTCCCGCTGTAAACCTGTAATATTGACCATTTCCTGGTTCCATTCAAGGAAATTCCCGCTCTCATCGATCAGCATCTGCCCGATTGAAGATTGCGCGATAAAACTTCTAAAGCGGTCCTCACTCTCACGCAGAGCAATTTCTGCCATTTTGCTTTCGGTTACATCCCGGCCAAAAACAGCCAGGCGGGAAACCTGCCCATTGGTATTAAAAACCGGGAAAATACTGTTTGAATACAACCGGCTGTTGATAGAATCATCATAATGGGCAGGCATGCCTGTTGCCACAACGGATAATGCAGCAGCTTTACGGGCTAGCGACATGCCCGGACCTTCCAGAGCCAGAATATTCCGGCCGGTCATCTCATTTAGTTTCCAATTCAGCAGGTCAGCTGCCCGTTGATTGGCAGCCAGGATCGATCCATCTATATCGATCAGGACTGCTGTTTCATTCATCACATTTAAAATTGTTCGGGTGGTCTCAATACTCTCGTTCAGGTTTTCCTGAGCCCTGTACTGCAGTGTAATATCCTGGACAGTCCCGGCCAGGTGCCGGAATTGGCCATCAGAGGTTTTGATGGCATGGATATTGGTCTTGAATATTTTTGTTTCCTTTGATCCCGATGCTGTCAGCCTGTAGGTGATCTCCTCAGGTTCTGATGTTTGAACAACCCTGTCAACGGCCTTCATTAACAGGTCTCGATCCTGCGGGTGAATATTTTTAATGAAAACGATCAGCGGGGGAGTGCCATTGGACTTAGAATATCCAAATAAATTGAACATCTCGCGTGACCAGAACCCTGACCCGCTTTCAACATCCAATTCCCAGCTGCCCATATGGGCCATGGATTGGGCGAGTTCAAGGCTTGCCTGGCTTTTCTCGAGTAATTCATTTGCTTTTTTACGTTCAGTGATGTCACGGGCGATCCCGATGAGTTGAGCCTGCCCATCTTCAGCCGCAGCATATGAAGCAATGATTTCAACCGGGACAAGAACTCCCTGGCTGGAGATTAAATCAATCTCAGCAATTTGTGATCGATCATTCCCGGCCGGTTGAGATCCCTGTTGAAGGACAGAGACCGCCAGCAGTACTTTTTCCATACTGGCGGCGTCTATTAACTGCCCTAACTCAATCTCTTTCATCTGCTGAATTGAATAGCCAAGCATTTTCTCTACGGATGGGCTCACAAAATTGAACTTCAAGGAAACTGCATCCATCGTCCAGATCACATCGGCAGAATTTTCGGAGATGAGCCGGTAACGTGCCTCGCTTTCCTGGAGCGCTTTGGCTGCTTTTTTACTTTCAGTGATATCGATCAAAGTACTGAGGGCGTGTTCCTGTCCATTGAAAACGATCACTTCAGCGGATGAGATCACAAATATTTCCTGCCCATCATTTCGGATCAGCCGCAATTCAAGGTTTCGGACAGAATTTGGCTGAGGGTTTTCATGCAGGTATTGATCCAGCTGCCTGGGGTCAGGATAGATTTGCAGCTGACTGTTCGTCTTCCCGACCAGCATCTCGCGTGTGTAACCCAGCAATTGGCAGAAGGATTCATTAACATCTACAAAGGTAGAATCAGAAAGGCGAATGATAGTCACAGCTGCCGGGTTGGAATGGAAAGCACTGGAGAAGCGGTCTTCCGATAATATCATTTCATTCCGCGTGCGCAGAGCGTTGATCCCATACGCCAGGTCTGTGCTCATGCCCATCAGCATCTCGACCTCAGCCTCATCAAAACTACCGGTCGTGTCCGAGTAAATATTGATCGATCCAATCGCTTTATTTTCCAACAGCAGCGGTAAGGATGCGCTTGATGTATACCCCATGGCCCGGGCAGATTGTATCCAGGGTTTGTAATTATCACTTTTCTCAAAATCTCTTATCACGAAAGGTTTTCGCGTCCGGATGGCCGTTCCCGTCGGTCCTTTGCCAAACTCATCATCAGCCCAGGATATTTTAAGGGTCTCCAGGTAATCATCCGACAACCCGACCCAGGCAGCCGGTCTGACTGTTTTTTGTTCATCGAATTCGGCATACCCGATCCACGACATCATGTACCCGCCGGTTTCCACGATCACCCGGCAGATCTCATCGATCAGCTCCTGTTCAGAAACGGCATAAGCGATCACCTGGCTGCAGGTGCTTAGCATTTTGAGGTTTCGGTTGGACAGCTGCAGTTCAGCTGTGCGCTCGCGAACCCTCAGCTCGAGATCATCGTGAGCTTTTTGCAGATCTGCCTGTGCAGCCTGCCGATCTGCGATCTCGATCATCAATGACCTGAACAGCCGGTTATTTTCAATCGCACCGGCAACCTGGTTGGCCAGGGACATCAACAGATCCATATCCGGCATTGTAAATTGATGCATTCCCGGTCTGTTAATCGAAGAAAGCGTGCCAAGTACCTTGTCCTGGAAAATGATGGGAACAACCATTAATGAACCAAGATCCTGACTGGAATTCAGCTGTTGAATGATCGGGTTTTCATTGTCATCGTAGACTCCGCCGGGAGAAAGCACAGGTTTGCGTTCCAGCATCACCCAGCTGCTCAAGTCCCCCCAATAATCTTCTATGGGCAGATTTTTTGTGGATGTTCTATCAAAACCGCCAAAGTAAATTACTGGCGTTTTATTACCGGTATCATCAAGGACGGCCAGGATCACCCGGTCAAACATCAAGACATCTGCCAGCGTATCCACCATTTGCTGCAGTGCATTTTCTAGTTTCTCAACTTCTATCAACGCCTGGCTTACACGGTAAAGTACATCCATGTTGACCAGGGCCTCCATCAAAGTTGCATTGGCCACCTGCAAAGCCTGGGTTCGTTCCTCCACCCTGGTTTCCAGCTCATCCCGTGATTTTTGTAATAAAATCTCTGCCTGCTGCCTGGCTTCAGCGATCAATTTTTGCTGAGTAATATCCCTGAAGATAGAAAAAAGACATTCGCGGCCTTCAATCTCAATTTCCTTTATAAAGAAAAGACCTGTGATGATCTCGCCATTTTTTCTTTTGAGCTTAATTTCAAGGTTATCCACCCGGCCATGATCACTTAAGAATGCCAATAACCGCTTACGATCTTCCGGGACATCCCAGATCTCTTTTTCCTTTAATGTAGAACCAATTAATTCATCTCTCTCATAACCAGTCATCCGCCCGAAAGATTCATTGGTATCCAGGATAACACCGGTTTCCTTAACAGAAATGATAAGAGCGTCCGGGCTGATCTCAAAAATGCGGGCAAATTTTTCTTCGCTTAAATGCCTGGCCGTATCGTTTTCAATTCTTTCGTGAACATCATGAAAATTGATCAGGATTCCCTTAAATGCATCATCCATCAACAGGTTGTTAAACGTGCACTCGAACCATCGCCAGCCTCCGCCATTGCAGATAAACCTGACAACGTGTTTCGGCGTCTGGACAGGATCTTTTTGAATCTGCTGCAATGTTTCTGTCAAAAGAGCAAGATCATCCGGATGTGTAAATTCAAGAGGAGAAGCAGAAGGCCAATCCTCAGCTGTATAACCAAGCAGGCGTACAGCCGATGGACTGGCATATTTCAACCGGCCATTCAGACCCAGCCGCATATACCCGTCCGGTGATTTTTCTAAAAGCGTTTTATTCCGCTCTTCACTTTTTCTGAGTGCTTTTTCAGCGAGCATGCGCTGGGAGATATCGCGTGCAACCCCTATCACCTGCCTGGGATGATTATTTTCATCCAGCACAAGGCTGGTTACGATCTCGGCCCAAATGGAAGAACCATTGGCGTGGGTCATCTCCAGGACTTTTGCCTCAGCAGGACCGGCTTTGCCGGCAGCCTGGTCATCCAGCATCTGCCTCAGCCAGCCGCCAATGATTTCCAGGGAGGCAGGTGAGAAAATATTTTCAATCGGCTGGCCCACCAATTCTTCAGGTTTATTGCCTATCAGGTGATAGACAGATGGGCTGAAATATGAAAACCTGTTCTGCTTGAGATCCAACACCCAGATGACATCCTGCATGTTCTCTGCCAGAAGCTTGTAACGTGCCTGGTCCAGCTGCAGCTTTTCTTCTTCTATCACCCTCTGGGTCACATCATTAATGAAAACACTCAAACCGCTTGTTGAAGGATGAAGGCAGTATTCATAATGATTCGGCAGCTGCAAATGCTTTAGTTCAATTCTTTCCGCCTTCTGCGCAGCAAGTGTTTTTTTACAGGCAGCCAGAAACTTAGGATCGTTATATGGCTGCGGGATGGAAGCCAGGCTTGTACCGGGCAGGCTTTCAACTGAACCGCCGAATATCACAGCTGCTGTTTCATTAATGTAATTTATTGTTAATTGAGAATCAAACGATACCAAACCATTCTGAAAACGCCCCCAGGCTTCCAACAGGGTCTCTTGACCATCCCCAAAGTCTTTTCTCTTTTTCACATTTGATCTCATATTGATACCTTTAAAATTAACAATAAAATAATATGGATCTTGCTGAGGTCTGAATCAGATGGTTATACTATAACGCATTTTAACCAAATTACCGGGTTAATTTTGTGAATTTAATTTTATCCGAGTAGAACTTATTTATGCATATGCATATACGGTAATAAGATACCTTCACCCGCCTTGCTATTTTGTCTCTAACCAACATGCCACTTTTTTTTCCAATTAATAGTTCAGCCATCATAAATTGGGCAAAAAAAATTGGCTCAAAGTGCCGAATTAGTTATATTTTTTCAGAAAGGTAAAACCAATGGCTGATACTATCAAAAACGCAATTTCAATCCGAAAAACATTTTTTGAACAGGCTGAAAACCTGGCGTATGAGCTCAACAATTCCTGCAGCCACCTTTTTGGCCTGGCAATTGAGGATTATGTAAAAAATTATCAAAACCATGATTTACTGAATAAAATTAATGCGATTTACGCCGAAAAGCCCGAAATTCAGGAATCAATTTTCCGGGCTAATATACGCAAATCGCTTCGTAGGATCCTGGATGGGGAATGATAATAAAAAAGTGGAAATCTATTGGGTAGAGTTGGATGAACCATCCGGATCTGAGCCGCCTTACAGTCATCCGCATGTCATGATTCAAAATGATGTACTTTATACCTGCAAGAATAATACTGTTTTTGTTTGTGCACTTACATCAAATATCTAAAAAAGATTGGTACCGGGGAATGTTCTGCTGGATGATAATGAAGGAAACCTGCCGAAGCAGAGTGCGGCACCTGTCTCTCAAATCTCTACAGTTGATAAATCGCAATTGGGTGAATTGATAGGCAAGGTTCCAGGAAAGAGGGTAAAACAGATTTTGGAGAGAGTGTAGTTATTAATTGAGCCCCGAACACTCGATTAATCCGGGAGTATTGAAATTTCTTTTTCCAATTAATTTCCGGAAAATTGTAAGGAATATTTTAAGGACTAAAAACCTCCCCCATTTTCAAAGATCGAAAACAGGGGAGGAAAATATCGAAAATACGTTTCATCTGTTACTACGTTAAATTTGAACTAAATATCTCCCCAAAAAATTTTAAATCAATTATTACCAGCATCGAAGTGCGCCAACCTCCAAAAATAACTTCTCGGCGGTGTTCGACTGTTAGAGTGTAAGGCCGTCTTTATAATGAAGGAACTATCTTCGCCCGTCTCCCAGGCGGAATAGCTTGAAACCCTGCTCTGCCATGTTCAGCCCGCCCCAGCCGTTGACCGTATCGATCAGGATACGTGCCGGCGTCAGCGCAGCCAGAACTTCAGGGTTCACCTGGTGAAACTCGGTGTGATTAACAAGCAGCAGCAGCGCATCTGCATCTTCGACTGCCATCGCCAGCGAATGAACCGACGTCACCCCCGGTAAGGCAGCATCGGGTTTAAACGGTTCAAAAGCTTTAACCTGCGCACCCAGCCTGCTCAACAGGTGCACCACTTCCACTGCCGGGCTTTCACGCAAATCATCCACATCCGGTTTGTAAGCCAGGCCAAGGACAGCGATCTTCCTGCCCTTGATCTCGCCCAGCGCTTTCTTCACGAGTTCGATCACGAACCCAGGCTGCGAATCATTTACCATGCGGGCACGCTGGATTAACATGCTGAGATCGGGTGCGCTTTCCACGAAGAACCATGGATCCACGCTGATGCAGTGCCCGCCCACACCCGGCCCGGGACTGAGTATCTTGACACGCGGATGCAGGCTGGAGAGCTGTATCGCCTCCCACACATCCACGCCAAAACGTTCTGCCAGCCGTGAAAATTCATTCGCTACAGCGATATTGACATCCCGGTAGGTGTTTTCCATCAGCTTGACCATTTCGGCAGTGGTGGCATTGGTCAGGTGTATTTCGCCGCGCACGAAGACCGAATACAGGTCGTAACCCGCCTGTGCGGATTCCGGGGTAAGCCCTCCGATGACGCGCGCATTCTCCACCAGCTCGCGCAGGATCTGCCCGGGCAGCACCCGTTCAGGAGAGTACACCACGTAGAAATCGGTTCCGGCTTTCATCCCGGACCGCTCGAGAATTGGCACCAGCAGGTCGACGGTGGTGCGCGGCGGGGAGGTCGATTCCAGCACCACAAGGCTGCCTTTTCTCAGCCAGGGCACGATTGATTCTGCTGCTGAAATAACCATGCTCATATCGGCTTTTTTGTAACTCTGACCGTTGTAATCACCCATTTCGTGTTCGAGGAAAGGAGTTGGGACGGCGATGATGAAGGCTTCTGCCTCAGCCGGGGTGCTGTTAACCGTCAAATTTCCGCTCTTCACAGCGCTTTCCACCACTTCACCCAGGCCCGGTTCGTGAATGTGCACTCCGCCGGCGCGAATTGTATCGATAATGCCCGGGTTGATATCTACACCGAGCACCTTCACCCCGTGTGCAGCAAACATGCTGGCAGTTGGCAGCCCAATATAGCCCAGGCCGATAATACATATTTTCTTAAAATTCATAACAACTCCTGAAAACAAGCTTGCTCAGATTATACCAACTAAAAAACAGGTGATAACAAAGAAGAAATTCAGGATGAGCTGAACGGTTACTTTACAGTAGCTTTACATAATTTTCAGCGCGGCCGGTTTGAAATAGTATTTTGATACAATACTTTTATTCTGGATTAACCCATTTTGACTTCAATTTGAAAGGAATACTTATGGACATTTTTCTCCAGGGGTTAGCCTCGGTCTTATTTTTTATCAGCCTGCCCATGATGATTATTGGCTTTGCTTTATTAATGATTATGTGGATTATTACTTCACCATTAGGCTTTATTGGAGGAATATTTTTTCCTCTTTTTGGTATATTTGATTTTTTTTACCATGTCATTGAAGAAACCGAAAAATTTGAAATCGGTGGCATTCTTTTTGCTATTGGGGTTTGGGCTATGATCATTTCGAATGTTATCCATCCCACGATCTGGAATTTTTCATAGAGAAAGATATTATTATGCCTAACTTCATTATGAGTATTTGGAACCAAATAATCAGCTGGCTCAAAAACCCTTCAACCTTGCTTACACTGGCTGTAATCGTAACGATCTGCGTACTGATCGGCCTGCTGCCAACAATATCTAAATGGAAGCTTTATACAAAAGCAGGTTACCCCGGTTGGGCTATATTTATCCCATATTACAACGATTATGTTTTTGTACGAATCGCAGGCTTGCCCTGGTGGAGTTACCTGATTAAGCTGCTGCTGGAATATATTTTCCCAGGGGTTGAAATATTCCTGAATGGTTTCGTAACTATACTGGTGGCAAGCGCTTTTGGGAAAGATATTCCCTTTGGGCTCGGAATGACCTTTTTGCCTGTGATCTTCTATCCGCTCCTGGCCTTTGGAAAGTCAACCTTCCTGGCACCTAATTATTTGTCAAAAAGCAGCTGGCTCAGCCTGTTCAAAAAAAAGGTTCCCGAACTCCATGGCGGTCAAAATTCGAATTAATTTTTTAGATTGAGCAATTGGCAGTCATTAATTCTCCCATTAACTAAATTCAGGGAAAATCAATCACCTTCCAAGCCTCCGACTCCCATGCGAAAACTGGGATTATCCCCAAAAAATCCAAAAGTACGGATTTTTTGGGGATAAGTATTTTAATTTGAATTTTTTTCAGCAAATAATACAATGAACTCATCACCGAATTACAGCAGGAATCTCATATATTTTTCCTCCCCCATTTTCGGTCTTTGAAAATGGGGGAGGCAGGA
>CAZBRI010000043.1:0-12800 GCA_964494055.1 uncultured Anaerolinea sp. | reverse complement strand
CTACACGGCTCTGAACACTCTTTCCCTACACGACGCTCTTCCGATCTCTTCCCCGGTAATTCTGATTACAATCAACCCGCCGTCAACTACCTTCTTCCATCACCCGGCAAGGAAAATATGTCATCAGACGAAAACTTTGTAAAATTTATTGTTGACCAGGTCGATTCCGCTGGCATCATCAAGTACCGTAAAATGTTCGGCGAATATACGATATATTGCGATGCCAAAGTCGTCGCGCTCATTTGTGACAATCAGCTTTTCGTAAAAAAAACCGCCGGCGGAAACACATTTATCGGGGATCCCGTAGAAGCGCCTCCTTACCCCTGCGCCAAACCATGTTTCCTGATCGAAGACAAATTCGAAGACAGGGAATGGATCGCCCGATTGATCAAAATCACGGCCTCAGAGCTCCCTGCGCCGAAACCAAAAAAGGTAAAATAAAAAACATGTATTCTCAGCCCGCAGCAGCCTGTAATTGAATTTTCTTTCAGCGTATGGCCGGATAATTTCCCCCGTCAGCCGCATTATCATTATCATCAATAAAAAGAGGAAAAAAATGGCCAAAATAAAGATATGTATGGCAGGCGCTTCCGGCTGGGCCGGTTCTGAGTTATCAAAAGGCATCATCCATACAGATGATCTTGAACTGGTTTCTGCAGTTTCCCGCACGCACGCCGGCAAAACACTAAGCCAGGTACTCGCTATTGAAGGTCTCACCGCCCCTGTGTTTGGTACGGTTGAACAGGCCATGCAAACCCGCCCCGATGTTCTCGTGGAATACACAAAACCCGGTGTCGCCAAATCGAATATCCTTGCTGCCTTAAAACATGGTGCCCACGTTGTCGTTGGAACCTCCGGATTAAGCAATGACGATTATGCTGAGATCCACCAGGCGGCGCTTTCAGCCAACCGGGGTGTTTTGGCGGTCGGCAACTTCGCCCTGACCATGGTGCTCCTCCAGAAATTCGCAGAGATGGCTGCAAAGTACATTCCGAACTGGGAGATCATCGATTATGCCTCCGCCGGGAAAATTGACTCACCCAGCGGCACCGCCCGTGAGCTGGCAAACCGCCTTTCAAAGGTCCGCGAGTCAGCCCTGGAAGTCCCTCTCGATAAAGTAAACGGCCTTAAAGAAACCCGCGGTGCCCGCCTGGACGGTTCCCAGGTGCATTCTGTCAGGCTGCCGGGCTATGTCATTTCCATCGATACGGTATTCGGCATGCCGGACCAAAAACTGATCCTGCGCCACGAGTCCGGTACCAGTGCCGCGCCTTATGTCGGCGGCGCGTTGCTGGCCGTCCGGGAAGTTGGAAAACTGGTCGGCCTGCACCGCGGGCTGGACACGGTCATGAAATTTTAGCCGTGAAGATAACCGCCCTTAATCGCCGTCCGGGTTCTGGCGGCTCTGAAGGATGATAATAATCTGCTGATGTGGTCAGGCTTATGGAAATAACCGGAGAATTAACCGGCGGGAACCTCACCCAGGTCACCCGCATCGGCAATACCGTGCACCGTCAGGCTGGCTCCTGGTCGCCCCAGGTTCACACACTCCTCGCACATCTTCGCTCCAATGGCTTGCACGAAGTACCTGAACCCCTGGGCTTCGATGAGCTCGGCCGGGAAATCTTGTCTTTTATCCCCGGGACGGTCGCTCATGACCCCTCCCCTCAATTTCGTTCCGATGAAATTTTGATCGCCGCTGCCAGGCTTCTCCGCAGGCTCCACGATGCCTCTGCCGCTTTGGCCCCGCTCATGCCTTACGGCTGGCAGCTGCCTGCCAGGCAACCCGTTGAAGTCATCTGCCATGGAGATTTTGCCCCTTACAACTGTGTTTTTGACCAGGGAAAATTGATCGGTGTCTTCGATTTTGATTATGCACATCCCGGTCCTCGAAACTGGGATCTGTCATACGCTGCTTACAGGTTCGTCCCGCTCACCGATCCATCCAACCCGGAAAATTCCGGGGATACCGCTGAACAATCCCGCCGTCTCCGCATTTTCTGCCGCGAATATGGCTTGCAAAACAATACGGGTTTTGTTGAATCGGTTATTCAGCGGGTTGCCTTCATGGCCGATTATTTGATCCGCGGCGCTGCCAGCGGTGATTTACGCCTTCAAGCCAATATTGACGCCGGGCACTTAAAAATCTACCTGGTTGATCTCGCCTACATTCAATCCCATGCCGAGCAGTTCAAAATGGCACTCGATTGATGGCATAAAATTATCCGGGCAGGTGATGCTATTCTGAATCAACCGCCCCTATTTTCTTTCTCGAAGGAATGTTCACATGATTACCTGTCCCTGGTGCGGTACCAATTACGTTTCTTTTCAATCCAACTGTTCCAATTGCGGCGGTCCGCTCCCTGTAATTAAAAATGACCCCCGTGCTTTCAGCCCGGATGAACACCTCGTTCCCCCGCCGCCTGCTCCCCGCCCCATCTCCAATTCTTACACCTGGAAGCTTTTATCCACCGACGGTTGGTCGATCGCTTCCCTGGTGTTTGTCATCCTCGGCTCGGTTTTCAGCCTTGTAGGCGCTGGGCTGACCATTGCCATTATCACCGCCTTCGTCGGCATTCCCTTCCTGCTGCTCGGTTTATTATTCCTTTTGCCCGGTGCATGGGTTCTGCGCGGCAGGTACAATGAAATGCAAAAAGTTGTGGAGGTTTTGAGAAATGGTCAGGCGGTCATTGGTGTGATCGCTGAAACCTCGGAAAATTTATCAGTCACCATCAACGGCAGAAACCCCTGGATCATCAGGTACCAGTTCCAGGCTGAGGGGCAAAACCTGGAAGGGAAAGTCTCAACGCTCAACCAGCCGGGACCAAATTTACAGACCGGGAAAAATGTTCAGGTTCTGTATTTGCCGGGTGCCCCAAAATGGAATTCGATCTATCCGCACCCGTAAAAAAACCGGCCGGTCTAATTAACCGGTCAGTTTTCTATTCAACATTTCTCAGTTATATTTCAGCACCCGGCCCATTGAAAGCCGTCACCCTGTTTTGCTCAAGCAGCCTAATTCGACTTGCTGATCGCAGAAATAAAGACGTCTTCCAAGGTGGGTTCGATCCAATCCAGGTGCGAAAAAGGTATTTCACTTTTTTCCAACAGCTGCCTGACGGCCTGCCGGTCATTTTCCGAATTATGAACCACCGCATGGATCTGCGCCCCGTAAAGTGCCACCTCATCCAGGAACATCACGGCCTCGTGACGCGCAGATTGAAGTACCGCCATCACCCGGTCCGGCGCCGGTGAGCTGATCTCCAGCACCCGCCCCCGCATTTGAGTTTGTTTGAGGTTGGCAGGTGAATCCAGCGCAACCAGCTTTCCCTGGCTGATGAACCCCACCCTCTGGCACAATTCAGCCTCATCCATGTAGTGTGTTGTGACCAGTATCGTCACTCCCTGTTTCGCCATGTCATAGATCAATTCCCAAAATTCCCGGCGGCTGATAGGGTCAACCCCGGCTGTCGGCTCATCCAGGAAAACAACCCGCGGCCGGTGAACGATGGCGCAGGCCAGGGCGAGGCGCTGTTTCCACCCGCCGGAAAGACTTCCGGTGATCACATTCGCCCGTCCCGAGAGACCGGCCATCTGCAATAGCTCATCCTGCCGCTGATTTAGTTCCCGCGGTGAAAGCCCGTACACCCTGCCGTAAAACCGGATGTTTTCCCGGGCGGTCAATTTGTTATAAAGGGTAAACTGCTGCGACATATACCCGACTTCCGCCTGCATCAGCTTGGTCTGTAGGTCAGGGTCATAACCCAGCACCGACATCCTCCCGGAAGTGGGCTTGATCAATCCCAGCAGCATCCGGATGGTGGTCGTTTTTCCGGCTCCGTTTGGTCCCAGCCAGCCAAAGATCTCGCCGGCTGCCACCGAAAAACTGACATCGTCCACCGCAACAAACTCGCCAAATTTGCGGGTGAGATGATCGACTTCGATCGCGGGTTTTACCGTTATATTGTCATCCATTATCGTGTTTCCTGCATCTGTCTGCCCCTGCCATCCTGTTGACGGATAAGGCTGATAAATGCTTCTTCCATCCGGACATCGATCCTGCGGATAGGCTCATGCTGAATACCATTCGCAGCCAAAACTGCCTCGATGTCCGCCTGTCTTACACCAGCATCTTCCACAAAAACATGCAGCTTGTCGCCGTAAGTCTGCAGCTCCATGATATATTCCAACCCGTTCATCAGCTTCCTGGCTGCCCCGAAATCAGATGGTGCTATCTCAAGCAGCTCGCCGGTCACCTTTTTCTTGATATTGGCCGGGGTATCATCTGCGATCAACCTGCCTTCATACATCAACCCCACCCGCGTGCACCGCTCTGCCTCATCCATATAAGGCGTGCAGACAAAAACCGTCAGCCCTTTTTCTACCCGCAAATTTCCCAGCAGGTTCCAGAACTCCCTGCGGCTGACAGGATCAACGCCCAGGGTGGGTTCATCCAGCAGAACAACCTGCGGTTCGTGAACCAGGCTGCATGCCAGCGCCAGCTTTTTTTTCATTCCGCCGGATAATTGCCCGGCCAGCCTGCTTGTAAAATTGGCAAGACCCGCAAAATCAAGCAATTCTGAGATCTTCCGGCTCTGCAGGTTGGTTTTAATCCCCTGGATATGTGCAAAAAACTGCATGTTTTCCATGACTGTCAGGTCCGCAGGTAATACAAACTGCTGCGCGATATACCCTATCCGCTCCCGGATTTTGTACGTGTCCTTCATCGAATCCAGCCCGAAAATGGATGATTCGCCCTGTGTCCGTGTCAGCAGCCCGAGCACCACGCGTATGGTCGTTGTCTTTCCAGCCCCATCCGGCCCGATCAACCCGTAAGTTTCACCCGGCATCACCTGCAGGCTGAGTGAATCAACAGCTGTCAGCCATCCCTGCCTGGTTTTGAACTTCTTGATCAATTCGCTGGTGTAAATTGCGTATTCGGTCATCATTTTCTAATCCAACCGCTTCTTAAAATTCAAAGCAGCAGCGATCAGGACAACAATCGTGTAGATCATCAGTGAAACGACATCCGGCCAGAGAACTGCCAGCCCGACACCCTTCATTATGACCCCTCGGGAGATCCGAATGAAATAAGTTAACGGCAGCATGGAGCCTATCAGCTGCGGGATGAATGGCATGATGTTTCGCGGGTACACAACCCCCGTTAATAACATGCTGAAGAGCATCAAAACAGTGCTGGCTTGCAGTGCCTGCCGCTGATTTCTGGATATGGTCGAAATTAAGAATCCAAGCCCGAGGCTGGATGTGATGAATAGCAGTGTCAAAACCAGGTAAAGGACCAGGTTTCCTTTAAAGGCAACCCCGAACCAGAACACCCCGATCCCCAGGATCATTCCGATGATGAGAAAACACAGGATCAGCAGCGGGATCATTTTCCCGATCAGCAATTCCAGCGGACGGGTCGGGGTGGCAAGGATCTGTTCGATGGTCCCGATTTCCCGCTCCCGGACAATGATCAATGCGGCCTGTGATACGGCGGCCGTCTGAAGCAGCATCCCGAGAATCGCGGGCAGTACAAACCACAGATCGCGGAAGTCGGGATTGTATAGCACCCTGAATGAGTTTTCGAGCGGGATGGATGCAGCCTGTGCTGCCACCAGTGCCTTCCCGCCCAATTTTTCTGTCTTTTGGGTCGATAGCTGCATCGAATAACTCTGGGTGACCAGGCTGGCAGCGCTGTAACCGGACTGAACCGTGAAGGAATCTGACCCATCCAGCAGGATCATCACCCGTGCATCCCCTTTTTCCAGGTGCCCTGAAAAATCAGGTGCGATGATCAAACCGGCCTTCACCTGTCCTGAATCAATGGCTCGCCTGACCTCAACCTCATTCCGGGCAGTCATCGTAACATCAAAATATTGCGAGTTGACGAAGGATTGAATAAATGCGCGGCTGCTGTTATCCAGGCTCTGATCTGCAACAGCAGTTGGAATATGGTAGACAGTTAATGAAACCGCGTAAGCAAAAAGGAAAAGTTCAACAAGCGGAAGCCCGATAATGTAAATCAGCGTCCGCCTGTCACGCATCAGCTGCGCGGTTTCCTTTCGAATAATTGCGAATAATCGCATGAAGCTTTTATTCATTTTTCAGGATCAATCCAGTGTCTGCCGGAATAGCCGGGCAGCAAAATACAAAACCAGGATATCGTATATCACGAGGATCATCACCTGGTCAGTCAGAAAGTTCAAGCCGATGCCCTTCATAAAGATACCGCGGGAGATGGGGATGAAGGCTGTCAGCGGGAAGATATAGCTGATCCACTGAAGAATTTTTGGCATCGAATAATGAGGAAATACAAATCCGCTGATTAATAATCCTAAAAACATCATCATCATTGCCAGCTGCTGCGCCTGCCGCTGATTTTGTGAAATTGACGATATCAGCAATCCCAGCCCGAGACCCGAAAAAACATACAAAATTACCAGGCCGATGTATAAAAGGAAATCACCCTGGAAAGGAACCCCGAATCCCAATGACCCGACAGCAATAATGGAAAAAAGGTTGACCAGGGCAATGATCAGATTTGGCACAGTTTTCCCGAGCATCAGCTCAAATGGACGTATTGGTGTCACCAGGATCTGTTCGATTGTCCCCATCTCACGTTCGCGCACAACGGCCAGGGCTGTCAATAGAATGGTTTGCGTTTGCAGCAGCATGGCAATCATCCCCGGAATTAAAAACCACAGATCCTTGAGATCCGGGTTGTATAAAATCCGAATAGATGCGCTGAGCGGGGACAATGAAGCCCCTGACGAATCTACTCCGGCGTGTGAAAGGTTGTCCATCACCAATTGGAAGGCGTACTGCTGTGCGATCAGGTTGGCAGCGTTATAAGCTGACTGCGTCGTAAACGGGTCTGAGCCATCCACCAAAAATAACACGCTTGCATTCTGCCGGCTGATCTTTAGGGCGAAGTCATGCGGTATCACGATGCCTATCTTGGCATCCCCCCGGTCGATCGCATCGATCACCTGCTGTTGATCAGGAACGGAACCATAAATATCAAAATATCCGGATTGAACCAGTGAATTAATATAATCCCGGCTGGACTGATCTTTGCTCTGATCAGCCACCACCAAGGGAATATTTTTCACATCCATATGAATCGCATAGGCAAACAGGACCAGTTGAATTAAAGGGATAAAAAGAATCATAAACAAAGTCCCTCTGTCGCGGAACGTCATAATGAATTCTTTTTCAGTGATTGCCCAAATACGCTTTAACATCAGCTGTTTCTAAATAATCCTTAGCTATGAATAAAAAATGATAGCCTGCTGTAATATATTTTCATGGAACATAACAGTAAGGTCAGAAAGATTATAGCCCATGCTCACTAACTTTTAACCAGTATAATTTTAATAAAACAGTTCCTTTATAAAAAAGATTTCCAGAAAAAACAAAAGGATCAACCCATGGTGAAATTTAACGCTGACCATAAAGCTTTTCTCGATACAATGTTTAAGGATCACCCGGATCTGAAACCGGGCAAAATGTTTGGTTTTCCAGCGTGGTATGCCGGGAAAAAATTATGCATGTGTGTTTATGAGAATGGTGTCGGGTTTAAGCTTCCAGAAAAAACCATTCAAGTACTGCTTGAAAAGGATCCCAACGCAGTTCCTTTCCAACCTTACGGAAAAGCAAAAATGCGGCAGTGGATTCAAATCAATTTAGAGAAATCTGAAGATTATTTGAATTACCGGGATTTTTTTGATGAATCAGTTCGGTTTATTATTTCAGGCGTGGAAAACTAACACAGACAGTCATTCTTCAACGAAAATGCTTTTCAATTCTTTCCAAAGCAGCGTCTTGATGATCTTTATTTGAATTTTTAGTAATCAAAACAAAATCATTTTTATAAAGAAGGCGGGCAGATAATTGAAACACAATTTAATAAATCTTAATTCCAGGGCAGCGAATTATGATTCCTGCCAATTCAAAATCGGATCATTTTTGCACATTGACATTATTACGTAATACTGTTACAATGTACATGAAGATAAAAAGGGTCCTTTACCAGGTAAACCATGTATATAAATAAATTATTGATCCACGAACTGGCTGAGCAGGCAAAAACAACTATTCGAACGATCCGTTATTACGCAGATGAAGGGCTTCTGCCGCAGCCCGAGATCCAGGGTAAATATGCATATTACTCTCAGGAACACGTGAACCGGCTCGAATTAATCCGCAGGATGAAAGATTCCTATCTGCCTCTCAAGGAAATTCGGCAGGTGCTGTTGTCTCTCAGTGATGATGAAGTCAAACAACGTTTACAGGAATATGATCTATCACCTTCAGATCAATCAAAACCGGCCCTGGACAGCAGTGACAGGAAGTCAGGCGAAAAAGCGCTGGAATACATTTCCCAGATCCTTGGTGAACAGTCAACACATCGTAAGAACAATATTGCCCAAACACCAGTTCAATATCAAGCCGGCAGGCCGCGGTCCGAAAAACCCGTAACAGGATTGATGGTAACCACAATCAACCAATCAGAAACATGGCATCATATTCAGATCAGAGATGGAATCGAATTAAATATTCGCCAGCCGGTAGATCCGGTTCTGGAACAAAAGATACATCAATTGATAACTTATTCGAAAAAATTATTTTAATATGACTAACAGGAGGGTCGTATGAATACAGAAAACAATTATTTTGAAGTTGTAACAGATCGAGAAGCATTATTACAGGATAGTCCATCAAGCAGAGTTTTGAAGATGACTATCAAAGCCCCGGCTGCTGCGCAGAAAGTGGACCGGCCGAGGATGAACCTTTCCCTGGTTCTGGACCGGTCCGGTTCCATGAGCGGTGAAAAGCTGGCTTATGTTAAAAAAGCAGCCAGTTATGTTGTTGATATGCTTCAGGAGCAGGATTTTATATCAGTTGTCACGTTTGATGATATGGTGGATGTTCTTTCCCCCAGTGCATCGGCCACGGCTCACACTAAAACTGATACGCAAGCCAGGCTCGCCAAGGTAAGGTCCGGCGGATCAACCAATTTGAGCGGCGGCTGGTTTGAAGGCTGCAAGGAGATCGCGAACACGGCGGTGGACGGAACAATCAACCGGTCGTTACTCCTTACAGATGGTCTCGCCAATGTCGGAATAGAAAACCTGGAAGAACTTGCACAGCATGCCGGCGAATTATCCAGGAGAGGTATTTCAACTTCCACTTTCGGGGTCGGGACCGGGTTTAATGAACATTTGCTGGAAGCCATGTCCAATAACGGCGGCGGTAATTTTTACTATATCGCCGATCCTGCAGACATCCCTTCCATTTTCCAGCGGGAGTTCTCTGAACTGACTGCCATCACCCTTCGGGATGTTGAAATAAATCTCAAGTTCCCGCCAGCCTGGTTTCTCCAGGTCCCCGGCAGCTGGACTAAAAAATTTACAGAAGGTCATTTGAAATTATCGGTCGGGTCGCTTTTCTCAGGTCAAACCCTGGAAATCTATATCCGGATCAATATTCCGGTGGGAGGTAATTTCAGCCAAACACCGGTTGATATCACCTGCGCTGGAACAAATGAACAGAATAATCCTTTTGATGATCATCAGCAAGTGTTGTTTATAAATTCTGATGCCCTGACTTTTCAATCAACAGTCCAGAGGCGTGATGTATTGGAAGGCTTTGCGATTGTTTATCTTGCTGACATGGTGACTGAGATTTTAAAGATGGAAAGAGGAGGCTTCGGTGAACAAGCCAGTCTCCAATTACGGAATGAGCTGAATGAATTATCACAATTCATTCATCCTGCAGAATTCGCCCGGTATTCCAATATGGCTGACCGCATGCGTCGAGGTATGGACGAAATGGACAGAAAAACGTCCCACTACAATGCATATAATGAAAAGCGTCAGCGAAGTCACTAGTATCCTTGTAATAATAATTGGACTTGGGGAAAATTGACGGCTTTTATTTAGATCATTTGGCTGAGATACAGGCACTTTTCCAAAATAGGAAAGGTGCCTGTATTATTATCAATATCAAACACATTTCTTCATCTGAGAAAGACCCCGATTTTCTTTCATATCCACGTGAAATTTTTTTTCTCAATAATGGGTTTAAATACTTGCAGGAATTTATAAAATATGATTAACTGTTAATACTATTAACTAAAGTTTCGACAAGTGATGCTGCATGACATTTTCCCGCCGGTCGATCACCCACGAACATACACTAGCTGAGATCAAAGCGTTTGCCCGGGGGCAAATAGTAAAAAATGGTCCGGCTTCATTATCCCTGGCTTCAATCGCAAAAGAAATGAATGTTTCAACACCGGCTTTATACCGGTTTTTTTAGAACAAAAATGAACTGTTTTCAACCCTGATCGGAGATGCGTTCTCATTACTTTCCGATCACCTGGCAAAAACCATGAAAAATAATTCTGATGATGATTTTGCCGGGACCATCCGGGAATTATTAATGGCTTACCGGTACTTGGCGTTATTAAACCCGCTGGCGTACAGCCTGATGTCCGGCCAGACAATCCCGGGCTATAAGCTCAATGATTTTGCAGGAAAAGCTGCAGATAATAGTTTTCTCATTTTGCTGAAATTGAGATAAATCGATTTATCCATGATATCAGCTTGAAATAAAAATAATTGAGGAGAATAACCATGAAGGAACATAAAACCAACTGGTGGCAAATCATCCTGGTGCTGTTAATTGGGGCAGGAGCGATCGACGGATTTATGTGGTACCTGTACAACACCTATATTCCTTTGTATTTACAGGGTGGAAATCCTAATTTCCAGGCAAATGTAATTGGATTTGGCCTGACGCCAAAGGTTGTCGGCATCATCCTTGTTCTGGATAATATAGCAGCCTTCCTGCTCGCGCCTGTTATCGGTGCCTGGAGTGATGGTTATCGGGGCCGGTATGGCAGGAGAATGCCTTTTGTCATTTCAACGGTACCCTTAGCGGCAATTGCCCTGGCAGTCATCCCCTTTATTTATCTTGCCATTCCAGCTGAAAACAGCGGCGATTTTGTAAAACTCCTGCCATTGTTCGTTCCATTTTTCCTGATGCTTTTCCTGGTTCTGGTACCGCTTGGCATTGCCAGGACACCTATCGATGCTCTGGTGTATGATCTCGCACCCTCCAAAGACCGGACCCGTGCACGTTCACTCGGAATTATTCTTGCGACAATCCTGTCAATCGGTCTTGGCATTGGCGGAAGCATCCTTTACGATATCAATTTATCCTTACCTTTTATTCTCTCACTGGTAGTTACCCTTGTGCTGGTCGGCATAGGTATGAAGGTCATCAAGGAAAAACGCGGAGATGAGATTGAAGCTGATGATGACTCTGGTGAAGAAAAAACAACCGGCCTAAAAAAGACCATTTCTGTTGTCCGGGGCTTTCCAAAAGAAAATATTCGAAGCATAATCTTTTTATCATTGAATATTTTCCTCGGTATGTTTGGTTTTTCACTGATACAGGCATTTATCAGTTCGTACAACATGACTGTGATGGGGGCCACACAGGCAAAAGCCGGGTTACCTTTTATGATTGCAGGGGCCACGCTCCTGTTAATGTCATTCCCGGCAGCCATGCTTTCAGATAAAATCGGCCGCCGAATGACTATGATGATCGGCTGCGTTGGGTGGGCGATCGCTGCCCTTGTGATTTATTTGGTGCCGGATAAAAACCTGTTTATTCCCATGGTCATTGTCGTGGCTGCGTTTTACACGCTGTGGTTTGTCAACAGCTTCGTCGCCATGATCGATGCAGCCCCGGACGACAGAACGATCGGTACAATGACCGCCATCACATCCATGGCCAATATGGCTGGGATGTCGATCGGACCGGCTATCACAGGTTTTTTCATTGAAACATCCGGCTATAACTATGGCGTGATTTTCCTGGCACAAACCATCGTTGTCTTCCTTGGTTTCCTGGCATTGCTGCCGGTCACCAGGGGTGAAATGCGGGCGGCTGATCAAGGATGACAGAGGAATACCTGAAACTGAAAGACCATAGGCTGCTGCGCTATGGAATCTTTGGTAACCCGAAAGGTGTTCCTGTGATTGATTTTCACGGCATACCCGGATCGTACCTTGAAGCGGAATTGATCAATTCCTACATCGGACGGGATGATGTCTGCCTGGTGGGTTTTGACAGGCCCGGTTATGGCAAATCAAGTCCCAGGCTTAATTTCCAGGTTCAGGATATTGCGTCGGATGTACTTGAGCTGATTGATCACTTGAACATTAACCGCTTTGCTGTGTTGGGTTTTTCTGGCGGCGGACCTTTTGCCCTGGCCTGCAGCTGTCTCCTGCCGGATAGAGTTGGTGCATTGGGGATCGTCTCCGGCGTGGGACCGGCTGATACTGGTTCAGACGGCATGCATGAATCCAACCGGAAAAAATTCAACCTGGCGCAGCAATTGCCATGGCTGGCACGCATCATGCTCTGGCTTGCGTTCACTAACTTACGGTTACATCCTGATGATTTAGCCGGGCAGATGGAAAAAATCTGGCAGCAAATGCCTGAACCGGATCGGAAATTACTTTTCGGTGACAAAAAATTTCGGGAAGGAATCCTAAAAATTACCAGGGATGCGATCCAGGCTGGTGTATCCGGCTGGGCTAATGAGGAAATCCTGATGGCTCAGCCCTGGAAGTTCAAACCACAGGATATGCCCTGTCCCAATGTCTACCTGTGGCATGGCGAAAAAGACCGGAATGTACCAGCTGCAATGGCGAGAAAACTTGCCGGACAGATTCCGGGCTGCCAGGCTGAATTTTTCGAGGATGAGGGTCATATATCCC
>CAZBRI010000042.1:0-12803 GCA_964494055.1 uncultured Anaerolinea sp. | reverse complement strand
TACACGGCTCTGAACACTCTTTCCCTACACGACGCTCTTCCGATCTGGCCGTTTATCACCGGTATGTGTTTTTTTTGAAGCGATTCTGCTAACTCTGAGCGCTTGCTGGAAAATGCGCCAGTTATTAACATGCCTTATTAATCTTCGCTGGATATTCTGTGTGAAAAATTGTTTGATCATGGAACATTGATTTTATCAGTCTTCCCCATTGGTTCACAGGTTTTCAGGCAGTTCAGTATATGCTCTCCCTGATTTCTTTCAAAATTAAATTGTTGAAATCCTATTTTTTATCTTTTTCCAGGAACCTTTCAATCCTGTTTTTTACATGTTCGAAATGAAGAATTAATTGTCTGCGGGTCAGGTCTGGGTCGCGTGTACGGATCGCATCCAGGATTGCTTTATGCATGTTTAGGACTGTGTCCGGGTCTGTATCATGGGTAATTTTATCGTCAAGGCTCGTAAATGACACCCAGAAAGCTGAGAAAAGCTTCATCATGGTTTTATTACCAACCACACCATACACGATCTGATGAAAAGATTCGTCAAGGTCTGAATACTCGTCACCAGCCTTTACTCTTTTTTCCCATTCATTAATTATTGCTTCCAGTTTTTCAAGATCCTGATCATTTAAGTGACCGACTGCTTCGCCAATCACAGAACCTTCCAGCCAGATTCGAATTTGGAGGAGTTCAGCCAGGGTGTTTGGATCAAATTGCATACCAAAAACAAATGCTTCCAACATCGGGTCAAAATTCAATTCCCTGACATACAGCCCGTTACCCTGCCTGACATCAACAATTCCGACAGACTGCAGTGATTTGACCGCTTCTCTGACCGAACTGCGCCCGACACCCAGATCTTCAACGAGCTGTCCTTCGGGAGGAAGGGCATCACCGGGTTTAAGATCGTGATCAAGGATGTACTGTTTGATGTAATCACGGATGGCTTGATAAAGAGCCGGCCCGCGTAATGATTGCTTCATCAATTAACTCCGATAAAAAAATAGCTAAAAATTGGAATTCCAAAGATAAAACAATGTTACCACATATAAATAAATCAACTCATTGTGCCTGAAACGGCTAAAATATTATGTTTACAGGTGATATTTCGACCAAATTAATAGAAAGTGTGACGAACTTGTTGACAAAGGCAAGGAAATTCAATACAATAATCATGCATATAAGATGTCTGATGTCTTATATCAGACAAAATGGCAAAAGATCTCTTTTCCTTAATAAATCATCCATCCTGTCAATAAATGTTTCATCAAGGAGGCCGCAAGAAACAAGCGAAAAAATGTTTTCCCGAAGTCAGGATTTCCTATATTTTATAGAATTCATAAAGGAGAAAAAGATGAAGAAGCTTGCATTTTTGATGTCTGTGCTCGTGATCGTTAGTACGCTTTTGGCGGCCTGTGCTGCCCCAACACCTACTGAGGCTCCAGTTGTACCCACTGAAGCGCCAGCCCCAACTGCTGTTCCCCCAACAGAAACCGCCGTACCCACTCCTGTTCCTGTAACAATTACCTACTGGGCATTTGGCAGCGAAGGCTCTGCCATGGCTGATGGAACACTATGGACCGATTGGTATGGCAAACTCTTCAAGGAATACGAAGCAGCCCACCCTGGTGTGACCATCGACTTCGCCCTCAAGGGTTATGATGCCAGCGGCAGTACACTTGCTGTTGATACCGCTGTTGCAGCCGGCACCCCCCCGGATGTTTACTTTGACACCAAATTCCGCGTCAAGAAATACCAGGACGCAAAATTGCTTGAAGACCTGACCCCTGCCCTGAAACCTGAAGATTTGGCTGCTTATGACTCAGCTGCAATGGCCGGTTCCAAGAGCGGCGATATGATGTGGAGCATCCCTGCTGACGGCGGTTACTGGAATATGATCGTCAACAAGACACTGTTTGATGCCGCTGGAAAGTCAGATCTCCTTCCAAAGGGACCAGATTACAGCTGGACCACCGAAGAATTCATGAAGGCTTGTGAAGCGATCAATGATCCAGCCAAGAAAGTTTACTGCACCGCTTTCTTCGCGGGAAGTACCTCCATGGACTCTGCAACCAATGAATGGCTGGCAGGTTTCCCCGATTGTAAATTCTTCGACCAGGCTTCTGTTAAATACACCGTCAACAGCCCGGCTTGTGTCGAAGCCTTTACCTTCCTTCATACCATCTATGAAAAAGGCCTCATGGTACCAGGTGCTGCTGGCTTGATTGATGATACAACCGATCCGTTCTGGCTCAGTCAGCAGGTCGCCATCCTTGGTCAGGGCAACTGGTATGACAGCATCACTAAGAAGGGTTTGAAAGATGGCTCCATCAAGCCGCCATTCGATTACATCTTCGTTCAGTTCCCCAACAAACCAGGCGCACCTGTTACTCCCTCTGGTATGTCTAACCCGGATGTTTGGGGTGTTTTCAAACAGTCTGATCCCGCCAAACTAGCAGCGATCTATGAACTAGTCCAATACATGCAGCAGGCTGATAAAGCGACTGCGATCGCTATTGGTTGGGGAAAGATCCCGGTCCGCACCGATTCCGCCTTCAAGAGTGATGATCCCGCGATTGCTGGACCTCTTGCTGCAGCCCGCAAGTTTGGTTCTTATGATCCATACTTCGTCAACGGCGTTCCTTGCAATTACAACGATGTCCGTGCTGCCTGGGCCTCTGCCCGCCAGGCTTTCTGGCAGGACAAAGCTGATATCCAAGCTGTTCTCGACGGATTTGTTGAAGCAGCCAATGGTATTGTTGGCAGCTGCCCGTAATATTTGTTAGCTTTCACAATTCAGGACCCGCCAGGTTTTGGCGGGTCCTGTCCCGGGCTGGTTTGGTAATTGGTTTTGAACAATCGCCTCGATCAAATTGGGGGGGAAGGTGTTCAAACCTGTCAATCAGCCCGGGAATATCAAC
The DNA here is from genome assembly GCA_964494055.1 of uncultured Anaerolinea sp. GTDB lineage: Bacteria > Chloroflexota > Anaerolineae > Anaerolineales > Villigracilaceae > UBA5195. The sequence goes on along the minus strand of CAZBRI010000042.1, from coordinate 9,883 downwards.
ACTTTTATAGGTGAAAAAGGAGATATGAACTCGTGAATAATTTTAGAACACTAACCAGGGAAATCAAAAAAGGCTGGTCAGGCTATTTGTTCATTGCTCCGGGTTATTTTGCCTTCATCGCATTTATGTTGATTCCTATCATTTTTGCGATCAGCCTTTCTTTTTATAAAGTATCGTTCAATATCAATGCAAGGCAGTTTGTCGGCTTTACACAGTATGTTCTTTTAGCCAAGGATGTTGTTTTTAAACAGGCATTAAAAAATACAGTTAATTACACACTCGTCATTGTTCCCCTGACAATATTAATTGCACTCATCATTGCATTATTGATTGAACCGCTGGGTACCAAAGCCCAGGCTTTTTTTCGGGGTGCCTTTTATATCCCCGGTGTGGCAGGCGGTGTGGTTCTTTCAGTAGTTTACTTATGGATATTCAACCCGGTTTACGGGTTATTAAATTATTTTTTTGAGCTGGCAGGTCAAAAACCAATTTTATGGCTGGCTACTGCCCCTCATAGCTTTCAGGCAGTATGTGCTGTCGTCTTAACTTTTACGATCGGTCAGCCTATTATATTAATTTTGGCCGGTCTGGCAGGCATCTCACAGGACATTATGGATGCGGCAACAGTAGATGGGGCGAATAGTTTCCAAAAGGCTGTATTTATCCGTCTTCCACTGCTCCGCCCGGTTTTGCTGTTTGTTCTCGCTACACAAACGATACAGGTCTTCCAGCTTTGGGAAGTGATTTTTATGGTAACGGGGGGAGGTCCTTTCAACAGCAGTACATCGCTTGTTTTTTACATTTTTCAAACAGCATTTGTAGGTTCGGGTAATTATGGCAAAGCCTCTGCCATCGGCGTGATCCTGATGCTGATCATCATGGTATTTACAGTAATTCAATTAAGATTTTGGAACGAAAATGATATTTAAGAACCAGGGCAGTTTTTCCTATCTATTATTACCGGTATGTCACTATATCAGGAGAATAAAACAACAATGTCCAGCCAGATAAACAAACAGGATGCTTTCCGGATAGCAGTAGATAAAGCCGCGCGTCTCATCGGCTTGATTCTGTTGACGATTTCTGCGGTTACATTTCTATTACCAATGTACTGGATGTTCACCGGGTCATTCAAACTCCAATCAGTGACTATGGCTATGCCGCCAGAATTTTTCCCCATGCAGCCGACCTGGGAAAATTGGCTTCGCCTGTTCAATGGTCCCTGGCCAATATGGCGCTGGGTACTCAATAGTATTTCTGTTTCATTGTTAACCGTTGTATTGGTGCTCATTGTTAGTACGCTTACCGGATATGGCTTTGGAAAGAAGAAATTTCCGGGTTCAAATACGCTTTTCTTTATCCTTTTGTCCACGATGTTTTTACCAAACCAGGTGATGCTGATCCCCTTGTTTCTCCTGGTTCGCAGTCTTCATCTGACCTCCAGTGTTCTTGGAACTTACTTTGCTATGGCTATGCCGATGATCTCTTCTCCATTCGGCATTTTTATGATTAAGCAGTTTTGCAGCAGCATCCCGGATGAACTGCTTGATGCTGCCCGCATGGATGGCGCATCAGAATGGGGTGTTTTCAGGTTGATCGTCTTACCCCTCCTGAAGCCAGCCCTGGCAGCACTTTCCATCTTTACTTTCAACCAATCCTGGAATTTTTTCATGTGGCATATGGTGATCGCCACTGATAAATCTCAATATACGGTTCCTGTTGGCATTTCTTATATCTCACGTACTCCGGCAGTCGGGAAGATGATCACTGATGTCGGCCTTACCATGGCAGGCGGCTCGTTTGGCGCTTTATTCATGATCGTACTATTCATCGCTTTCCAGCAGTATTTCATCAAAGGTATCACATTCGGCGCAATGAAGGGCTAGAAATCATGGAATCATCAGATAAGGTCATTAGCAAAGAAAAATCAGCAGACCGGGATCTCCTCTCATTACGCTCTAAACTTATGTATGGAGTAGGTGATGCAGGTATCAACATGGCTGATACCGTTGTCGGCTTATTGTTTGCCATCTTCTTGACAGATGTTGTTGGGATACGTCCCGGGATTGCTGCACTGGTGATCTTCCTCGGACGAACCTTCGATTACATCAATGACCCGATCATCGGTTACATATCTGACCGTACACGCACCCGATGGGGCCGGCGCCGTCCGTTTATTTTGTTTGGAATGCTGCCATTCGCACTGGTATACATGCTGCTGTGGTGGATTCCGCCGATAACAAATCAAACGGGTCTGGCAATTTATTACGCTGCTGCATTTATTCTTTACGATACATTTGCAACAGTTTTATACATGCCGTATTTTGCCCTTACACCTGAATTAACCTCAGATTATGACGAAAGGACCAGCCTGACAACTTACCGGATGGTTTTCTCAACAATCGGTGCCATGATTGCTTTTGTTGTTCCATTGGCCATCATCGGTACAATGGGTCCTGAAAATGCTCAAAAGATAATGGCTGTTGGAGCGGGGGTGGCTGTTATCAGTACGCTTCCTATGTTGGCTGTTTTCTTTGGAACACGGGAAAAATCGGAATACCAGGATCAGAAACAACCGGGCTTGAAGGAATCGATCCTGGCAGCATTTCAAAACAAACCATTTCTATATGCGACTGGTATTTTCCTGTTTGGATGGACGGCACTAGATATAACACAGGCAACCCTGATGTACTTCTTGAAATATAGAATGAACCTTGCTGAAAATTACGATATGGTTTTTGGCCTGCTGTTTGTCGCTGCTCTAATTTCTTTACCCGGTTGGAACTGGGTGGCAGCACACCTGGATAAGAAAAAAGCAGTCATGATCGGAATGCTTTTTCTCTCGGTGTCAATTACTGCTTTGGGTTTTATCAATCCTTCCTGGGGTCTGCCTGCAGTCTTGGGCTGTACGACCCTGGTAGGTTTTGGTCTTGGCGCAATCCAGGTTCTGACCTGGGCAATGATCCCCGACGCAGTTGAATGGGATGAATACAAGACTGGTCAGCGGCATGAAGGAATGTTCTACAGCCTTGTACAAACTCTTCGCAAAGTCGCTTCATCATTGTCGCTGCCGTTTGTGCTTCTAATGTTGGAGTGGACGGGTTATGTAGCCAATGCTTCCGTTCAACCTGCAAAGACCATCTTTGGTATTCAAGCACTTATTGGCCCCATACCATCCATTTTTTTGATAATTGGCATCTTCTTTGCGTATCGTTATCCTTTAAGCCGAAAAGTCTTTGATCAAGTTCGGGCTGAGCTTGCTGCTCGTGCGGAACAGGGAAAAAGCAGCAAGTGAACCAGGAAACCTGGATTGTTACCAACGATGGATTACATAACGCCTTTACAGACCTGATCTTATGGCGTGATCTATTCTGGTTGATCTATGTTTCATCTCCATCACATTTCAAAAACAAAGCCAGCCGGCTTGTCCTGATGAATTCAAAAGATGCTCATTCCTGGCAGGAAGTAAAAATATTTGATGGCAGTCAGGTTCGTGAATCTGTCCGACATATGCCGGATATTCGAGATCCCAAACTGGCGGTTATTCAAAATAAATTGTTTGTGTTTGCTTTATTGAATGAGAAATTTGATCCTGAACCTTATCAAACAATTTTATCTTCATCTGCAGACGGGATAACCTGGGAACCATTTTCTGCGGCTTTATCAGCAGGCTGGCTGCTTGGTCATCCGATTGTTACCAATGATGGCAAGACTGCTTTTGCAGCAGCACACCGGATCGATCAAGGAACTGCTGCATTATTCACTTCAGAAGATGGTTACTCCTGGTTTCAAAAAAGCACTATTTTTGATGGAAATGGAAATGCTCCAGGCAGAGCCGATGAAACAGCCATTCAATTTACAGGAAAAGGTGAAATGCTGGCAGTAACGAGGCTGGAATCGGGCAGCAGCTTGTTTGGGAACAAGCAGGCATGTACATTGATTTCCAGCGCAGTCAGCCCCTTTGACAAATGGACTAACTCAAGCCGTAGTTTTATCACCAGGCTTGACGGCCCTGTTCTTTTTTGTTTGCATGACAAAATGTATGCTGTCGGCAGGCGTCAGGTGGAAGTTAAGCACCCTTTACAGGGTCAGGGATCGGCTTTTGGCAGAAAGCGGACAGCTTTATTCATGGTTAATCTGCCTATCCTTACTCAATTAAATACACAACAAGGTGAGCGCCGAACTAAAAACAGCTCACCAGGTTTGCTGCATCTTTTTGATCTTCCCAGCAGTGGAGATACTTCCTATGCAGGTGTTGTGGTTAAAGATGGCGTTTTATATATTAGTTATTACTCAAATGATCCCGGTCAGGATGATCCATGGTTGATCGGAATGTTACGTCCGACTCAAATTATGATCTCCGCGGTCAAAATTGAAGAATTACCAAATTAAAGAGGATGATAGATGAAAGATCTTGGACCAGTAGTACCCATTGTGACACCTTGTAACCCGGATGGAAGCCCGGATCTGGATGGATTCCGGTCTGTTTGCAAAGATATGCTTGATGCAGGTTGTAAAGGGATATTTATCGTTGGAACAACTGGCAGGGGTCCCTGGTTCAGCCTCGATCATCGTGTATTACTTTGCCGAGCAGCAGATGATGTGATCAAGGGCCGGGTTCCACTGTTTGCAGGTGTGACATCATCCGGACTGCCCGGGATGCTGGAGAACGCCAGGGCACTAAGTGATGCCGGTGCTCAAATTGCAGTTGCTACAGTACCGACCTATTTTCATTACAATCAGGCTGAGATCGAAACAATTTACAAAAAATTTGCGGATGCCAGCCCATTACCAGTGATTGTTTATGATATTCCCGAGTTTACAAATGTTAAATTGGCAAGTGATATGGTCATCCGCCTGGCGAAACATGGTCATGTCCTTGGTTTCAAAGATTCTAGCGCTGACGGTGAAAGATTTAACCAATTGATCAATTCACTTCAATCCTTCCCGGATTTCTATCTAATGCAGGGAAAAGAAAATCTGATCGCTGAATCACTGCAAATGGGAGCATCCGGTTTCATTGTTAGTTTACTGCATATCGATCCTCGTCCATTTGTGGGTGTTTACCGTGCTGTCCGGTCTGGTGATCTTCAGCTGGCAAATGCATTGCAGGCTGAAATAAATAAAGTAATCAAAATTGTTAAAGAAACAATTGATCAGCGTCCTGAATCTTCCACCCTTTTCCATATGTTAAATTTTGCTTTGCAGAAACGGGGAATTTGCCCAAATATTTTACTCGATCATGATGCAGCTGCCCCTGCTTGGGTATTTGAAAATACCGGCAAAGCGGTGGAAATTTGCCGCCAGGCTGCAGAACTAGCTCATGCTTGAGTAAATTTTTCAATAATATTTCTAACTGCCAATAATTACCTATTTTACTTTTACAAAGGAGTTTTCTATGTCAAATCAATCAAAAACAATGAAAGTTGGTGATGCATCCGGTCGCGGTTCTGTAGCGGGTTACCGTGTGAATTTTCCTGCCCGGATGCGTACCTATACTGAAGCTGAGATTAACGCTGTTGTAAATGTCATGCGAAATGCCGAAGTGCAGACCCAGGGCAATTATATGAAGCAATTTGAGGCTGATTTCAAAGCTTATTCCGGTGCAAATTTTGCTTTTGCTGTGGATAACGCCACTAGTGCTCTGCGCCTTTCTGCTATCATGTGCCGGGTAGGTCCTGGTGATGAAGTCATTGCCCCCGGCTACACTTTTTGTGCTTCTGCCATTCCATTTGGTATGACGGGAGCAACGATAGTCTGGGCTGACATCGATCCTGAAACATGGGTGGTTGATCCAAAAAGCATTGAAAGCAAGATCACGCCGCGCACAAAAGTACTGCTTGTTGTTCATCTCCTCGGTATGCCGGTTAATATGGCAGCCATCCTGGAAATTGCAGAAAAGCATCACCTTCGAGTCGTTGAAGACTGTGCCCAGGCTCCCGGTGCAGCCATCAACGGTAAAAAAGTTGGAAGTTTTGGTGACTTTGGCTGTTTCAGCTTCCATGGCGCAAAAAACATCACAACGCTTGGCGAAGGCGGTATGCTGACAGTCCGCTCGGCAGAAGACGCTGCGCTGACACCTGGGCTTCGTCATAACGGTGTCCGCCCGCTGCCCGCTGACCGCCCGCGATACTGGGTACCTGCCATGTCCAATGTTGATATCGATATCGAAAGCGTTTGGCCAAATAACTTCAGCATCGGTGAAGCGCAATGTGCTCTTGGCAGCGAGCTGCTGAAAACTCTGGATGAAAACAATGATATTTTGATAAGCCAGGCCACGAAACTGCGTGCAGCCCTCGCTGATGTGCCCGAGATCAAATTTGCTAAGATACCTGAAGGTTACCGGCATGTCTTTCACCAGTTCGTGCTGCATTTTGACGGTTCTGCTTTTGGCAAAAACCGTAATGATCTGCTGGATTTCTTGACTGAAGAAGCCGGTATACGGGCAATTGTCCAATATCATCCATTATTCCGCTACCCGCTCTTCCAGAAACTCGGTGCCGGTAAGCAGGACTGCCCTGTTCTGGATAATTGGTGGGATAACTCCTTCAGCTTCCCGTGGTGGATAGGTATGCCGGACGATACAATGAATTATCTTGTGGACTCTGTGAAAGCCGGCATTTCAGCCATGAAGGCAAAATAACTATGAAAATGAATGCACTGCCAAAAACAGATCTTTCGGTTTCCCCTCTCTGCCTGGGTACAATGACTTTTGGTTCACCTGTAATTGAGACTGAAGCGATTAAAATAACCCAATGGGCACTGGATAATGGCGTCAATTTTATCGATACAGCTAACATGTACGAGGGCTACGCCCGTTATGTGGGCTCATCTGGCGGTGTGGCGGAAGAGATTCTTGGCAAAGCACTTCAGGGCAGGCGTAAGCATGCAGTCATAGCAACAAAAGTTGGAATGAAGATTGGTCCGGCAGATAATGATATGGGTCTGAGCCGCTTCCATGTAATGCGTGAGATCGACCGTTCTCTTGCCAGGCTGAAATGCGATTATGTTGATATTTATTACATGCATAAAGCTGACCCGTCTGTACCGCTGGAAGAGTCGGTCAAAGCTTTCAATGACATTGTTGAGGCAGGAAAGGCGCGCTACTGGGCGCTTTCAAACTACACTGCTGAACAGATTACCAGTCTATTGAAAGTTTGTGATGATAATGGCTGGCGGCGGCCAATCGCTCTTCAGCCGGCATACAGCTTGTTAAAACGAGATATTGAGGCAGAAATATTACCCCTCTGTGAACGCGAGCAGATCTCTGTTTTCCCATACCAGGTTCTTCAAGGTGGTTTATTAACGAGTAAATATCAACGCGGCGAACCTGTACCGGCTAATTCACGTCAGCTCGAAAAACCTGAATGGACGATGCCTCTGTCTGATGAGCTTTTTGATAAACTAGATAATATTCAGAGAGAAGCAAAAGCCAAAGGCAGAAGTATGCTTCAGCATGCACTGAAAGGTTTATTAGATCATGATGCTGTCAGGTCTCTTGTGGTCGGTGTAAAAGGGATTCCACAGCTTGAAATACTTATCGCTGCTGTGCAGTAATCAGAGCAGAACAAATCAAAAAGAGCTTCCGCAGGGAGGCTCTTTTTTGTTTTGAGTGGGTTTTTACCGAAGGAATTTACCAGTCTTCATTCTTTTCATATTCAAGCCGGGTCAAAAGATCACCAGCCACTTCTTTGAATAAGATCTTATGCTCATCTTTGAAATATTTTTTCCATTCGCCGGTCTTACCCGACCGAAAAGTGTGGGATTTTCCAGGTTGAATCGTATTTTGAAGTATCTCGAGTGCCTTTTCTCGTTTTGTGGGAATTTTGTACCCGGTTTTTTCAACCTGGGTGAGCATGGCATTCAGGACTGTATCACGATCATTGATCAGATCTTCAAAGCGAATGCTTAAAACGCCAGTCTGCTGCAGCCATTGGAAAACGCCTTCGTATCGCTGCCGGACATTGACCATATACAAACCATTTTGATCTATTCCTGTGATCGCAACTTTCAAGCGTTCATCAAAACTGGTTAATCGCTTGTAGTGATCATGCATACCATGACCTTCGTGCATATCTGTTGCAAAAAAAACGTGCGAGATCAACAGGTCCCTCGGATCCCGGTAAATAAAATAGTTGACCCTGTCAGCTTTGCATAGAAAATCGACATTTTCTGGGACAGCATCCACATACCCCCATCCGATCACGCCTTTTTGAATATTCCGAATTTCGGTCAGAATCTCGATTGATGACCGGCGTCCGCCGTCCTTGTTAACTGTACGTACTGGTTCTTCTTCAACATAGCGATATGGCATTACCTGGCAAAATCCATTCAGAATTTGCAGCAGCAGGTGAGAACCGCTCTTAGGTTTAGCATTTCCAAATATTACGGGAGCTTCATCGAAAGATATGCGTTTCCAGCGTTTCACAGCCAGGACAGTTTTTGCCGGACCGCGCATTTTTTTTCGAAGCGTTTGATAGATTCCCATAAAATGTTATTTATTTTTCCTTTGAGAATAAATTATTTATTCGCTGTCTTTAATACGGCGTAACTTTTTTCTGGATGACATTTCGCTTTCATATACTTTTTTTACACCATCGCCCAGGCCGGCTTCAGTCACACGGATGTACTTTACCAGCTTTTCGAAACCGCCGGGTTCAACAGATGCAGCCTGGTCGCTGCCCCACATGGCACGGTCGAGTGTGAAGTGCCGCTCGATGATACAAGCTCCGAGTGCAACAGCTACGGCTGATGGAACAAGCCCAACTTCGTGCCCTGAATAACCGATGGCTGTATTGGGGAACTCATTTCGAAGAGTTTCGATCATTCTGAGGTTTAATTCTGATGGCTCGCACGGGTATGCACTTGTACAATGCATGATGATCAGATTATCCAAACCGACTGCATCCACGCCCTTGTGAATTTCTTCCATGGTGGACATTCCAGTTGATATGATGATCGGTTTACCGGTTTTCCGGGCATATTTTAGTAATGATAAATCGGTAAGGGAGGCTGAAGGAACTTTATACGCAGGGGTGGAGAATTGTTCCATGAAATCTACGGAAGGCTCATCCCAAACTGAAACCATCCAGTCTATCCCAAGTTTTTTACAGTGGCGGTCAATTTCAGTATAGGCTTCCCGGTCAAATTCAACTTTATATCGATAGTCCAGGTATGAAATATATCCCCAGGGCGTCTCTCTCATCTGTGTTTGCTGTTCGGGAGGGGTGCATACTTCAGGGGTTCTTTTTTGAAACTTGACAGCATCTGCACCAGCATGTGCTGCGGCCTGAATCATATCCTTGGCGACCTCAAGATCTCCATTGTGATTAATACCGATTTCAGCAATAACGTAGACTTGCTTTCCATCGCCAACCATTTTATTTCCGAGTTTAATTTCTCGTCTCATACTATTTATCCTTTTTACGTAAAATCAGATCGCAAATTTCTCGAACAGCACCGTGTCCGCCGGTTTTTTGTGTGACAAAATCAGCTGCCCGAAGTACTTCAGGCTGGGCATCAGCAACGGCAACAGCCCAGCCGGTGATCTCAAAACAGGTCAGATCGTTCAGATCATTGCCAATATAAATTACATTCGCAGGGTTGATATTTCGTCCTGCGAGCACTTTTTTGAGGGTCTCAGATTTATCATCCAATCCTACTCCCTGAATAGCTTCAACCTTCATTTTTTTAGCACGCGCAGTTACAACGGGATTAACCTCTGATGAGAGAATTAATACTTCTGTTCCTGCAGCTTTTAATTGACGCATGATCAAGCTGTCACTGCGATTGGCAGCGATCATCTCATGACCTTCTTCATCCACCCAGACCCGGTTGTCTGTAATAACACCATCAAAATCAAGGACAAGGAGATCAACTTTTT
>CAZBRI010000041.1:0-12971 GCA_964494055.1 uncultured Anaerolinea sp. | reverse complement strand
AAAAACCGCTCATAATTAACTCCCCTCCCTGGTTTAAAGCCTGAACGTATTGTGGTCAAACCGGGTCCGGGAAATCTGTCTTTATTGCTGCGCTTGCTGCCTGTCTTGCAATTAATAATGATCCAGAAAAACTAAGACTGGTGATGATCGATGTAAAAATGGTTGAACTTGTTCGTTTCAATGGACTAAAACATCTGCTTGGAAAAGTCGAAACGGATATTCAACGAATTCTGGGTGTTTTACGCTGGCTGGTGTTGGAAATGGAACATCGCTATCGTCTGCTTGAAGGAATTCATGCCCGGGATATCGATTCATATAACAAAAAGTCAAAAAATCAAATACCTCGCATTGTCGTGATCATTGATGAATTAGCTGATCTCATGATGTCAGCACCGGATCAAACCGAACACCAGTTAGTGAGGTTGGCCCAAATGGCGCGGGCAACCGGAATACACCTTGTTGTTGCGACACAAAGACCAAGCACTGATGTTGTAACCGGCTTAATCAAAGCTAACTTCCCTGCCCGCCTTGCATTTTCTGTGGCATCCGGCATTGACAGCCGGGTAATTCTGGATAGTACAGGCGCGGAATCATTGCTTGGCCGCGGGGACATGTTATTCTTAAATCCTGAAATTGGAAACCCGCTGCGAGCCCAGGGGGTTTGGGTGACTGATCCCGAAATTGAGAGGATCATTAACTTCTGGCAGAAGAATTCTACAATTTCGAATGACAATCCGCCATGGGAAACTCTCTTAAATGAACCGGAAGAAGACAGCAATGATGCTATGATCGAACAAGCGATCGAACTCGTCCGTTCTTCTCAACATGCAAGTGCTTCCTTACTTCAAAGAAGATTAAAACTTGGGTATCCAAGAGCAGCACGGCTTTTGGATCAGCTAGAAGAAATGGGAATTGTTGGACCTTCTCAAGGAGGAGGAAAGGAAAGAGAAGTATTAATAGAAAAGGAAGAAACAGATGGCACTGATATCATAGATGAATAGGCATAAGTAATGCCATTTACTATGTTCAGCCTAATTTTTCAGGAATAAATTAACAATTATTAATAATCTGAAGGGAAATACCGTATGAATAACTCAACACAGGTAAGCAGATCCAAAACATTTACCGAACATATGCGAGGCTGGTTTAAAGGGATTTTGGATTTTTTTGGCGGTTTTTTTAATCGTATCGGCGTTACCCCTAATATGATGACGATGGCTGGATTGATTGGAAATATCATCGGAGCCTGGTTCCTCTCCCAGGGAAATATGGTGCTGGGCGGTGTTTTTATGTTCATTTGCACACCTTTCGATGCCCTGGATGGCACTATGGCGCGATTACGCGGTGAAGCAAGTGAATTTGGTGCATTTGTTGACTCTGTCACAGACCGGTATTCTGAATTATTTATTCTCGGCGGTCTTCTTTATCACTTCACAACTCAAAATGACCACGTGTCTACAATAGTTGTCTATGCAGCCGCTGCCGGATCTATTCTTGTATCCTATGTCAAAGCACGGGCTGATTCACTGAAATTTGATGCCAATGTGGGCATTTTAACCCGGATGGAAAGATACCTGGTGCTCGCTCCTCTTCTTTTGTTTAACCAGCCTGTCATCGCTGTTTGGATTGTTGCAATACTCGCAAACATTACTGCTCTACAACGATTTTGGAAGGTTCGACAGCAGGCACGAAAGTCAATTTAATAATTCACAAAATCATTGATTTTCGATCAAACCTTTTGTTGTTTCGTTTTTTGGAGAAGAATACATGCAATTTGCCTTTGATGGTATTCATTTTATCTTTTGGGGGCAGCCTTTTGTTCTTTATTATTACGGTATCATCCTGATGAGCGGGACAGTGGCAGGCGGATTACTGGCCTACAATGAGACTTCACGCAGGGGATATGATCCGGATATTGTGTGGGACTTGTTGATCTGGTTGATCATTGGCGGCATTATTGGTGCAAGGTTATGGCATGTTTTTACACCATCTCCATCCCTGATCGCCCAGGGGATTGATACAAAATTTTATTTGACCCATCCATTGGATTTAATTAATGTGAGGCGAGGCGGTCTTGGAATACCGGGAGCAGTCATTGGCGGTGCTCTGGCCCTTTTATTATTCACCCGAAAACTAAAACTTAATTTTATTGAATGGGCTGATATTGTTGCTCCTTCCATCGCTCTCGGACAAGCTGTTGGAAGATGGGGAAATTATTTTAACCAGGAACTTTATGGTGCACCAACCAGTGTGCCTTGGAAAATATTTATCGATCCAGCACACCGCTTGACTGAGTTTATCAATCAGGAATATTATCATCCGCTGTTTCTTTATGAATCTCTTTGGAACCTGGGTAATATGGCAATCCTGCTATTATTATCAAGAAAATACAATAGAAAACTAATGCCTGGGGATCTGTTTCTTACTTACCTTTTAATTTATCCTGTCGGACGTTTCTTCCTTGATTTTTTACGCCTGGATGCATCACAGTTAGGCGGTGTAAACGCAAACCAAACATTTATGGCGTTCATAGCAGTTTTCGCTGTAATATCATTACTTTGGAAACATCGTTTTTCAATTCTGCCCCCCAGAACATAATTTTTAATCAATGATTCATGCTGGGTTGAATTTCATGCTTACCAAAGTTGTAATAATTAATGAAATTGGGAATTTATTTTTTAGATTATTTTCACGTTAACAGTAACCGAGTTTACAGGTAGAAATATGATCCAATGTGAAGACCTGAGTAAAAACTTCGACGGGTTCCCGGCTGTTGATGGGGTAACCCTCAATATCCAGCCCGGACAGGTATTGGCAATTCTTGGCCAGAACGGTGCAGGAAAAACAACAACCGTCAGGATGCTGACATCGATCCTCGTACCTTCCCGCGGCTGGGCAAAAGTTGCCGGTTACGATACTGTAAAATGTCCAAGAGAAGTCCGGTCCGTTGTTGGTGTTTTAACTGAAATGCATGGTTTGTACGGCCGGATGACAGGCCTTGAATACCTCGATTTTTTTGGCCAGGTCTACAATTTGGACAAAGAACGAAGAGCCAGGAGATCCGAAGAATTATTAGAGTACTTCGGTTTGACCGCCGATGGAGATAAACGAACCGGGAATTATTCAAAAGGGATGCGGCAAAAACTGGCATTAGCGCGGGCGTTAATTCATGAACCACAGGTCCTATTGCTGGATGAGCCCACCTCAGCCATGGATCCAGAAAGTGCACAACTGGTCAGGCAGGAAATTTCCCGGTTACGATCTGCTCAACGAACCATCATTATCTGTACGCATAACCTGACAGAAGCAGAAATACTGGCAGATACGATCGCCATTATTTATCATGGAAAAATCCTTTTATCCGGCACCCTGGATGATCTCAGAAAACGACTCCTGGGACCAGCAGAATTTATTATTAAATTACCGTATCAAGATTCTCAATTGAATAAAGTCATATCTCAAATTGAATTTCCCATAGGCGTAAATTTGCTTGAAATCAACAGCGATGGGTTTAGATTTGATGTTCAGGATCCTAATACTGCCAATCCGATTGTGTTACAAAAACTATTTGAAAAAAATATCCCTGTTGTTTCTGTACAAGAAGTTCAACGCACCCTGGAAAAAATATACTTAAAAGCCATGTCACAAGCGGCGGAAGGTATATTATGAAGAGCACCTTTCAGAATGCCTGGCTGATCGCGAAAAGGGAATTAAGGGATCAGATGAGGGATTGGCGTATTCTCATCCCAATGATCATTCTTACCATTTTCTTTCCTTACTTGATGAATGTTGCAGCCAAAACCACGGTGGATTATGTCAACCAATTCGGTGCCAACATGATCGCAAACCGGTTGTTACCCTACCTGATCCTGGTTGTAGGATATTTCCCGGTCACAGTGTCGCTTGTTGTCGCACTCGAAGCGTTTGTTGGTGAAAAAGAAAGGGGAACAATCGAACCCTTACTGACAAGCCCATTAACTGACGAAGAACTTTATCTTGGAAAATTGTTGGCAGGTACGATTGTTCCCCTGGCTGTCAGTTACCTTGGAATTATGTTATACATGGGGGGCCTGGCCTGGCAGGGAATAAAATGGCCGGAATGGGGCTTTATTTCCCAGACAATCGCACTTACCGCTGTCCAAACACTCCTCATGGTTAGTGCAGCGATTGTAATTTCCACCCAATCAACATCGGTCAGAGCAGCAAATTTATTAGCATCTTTTATCGTTATCCCGATAGCCCTGTTAATTCAGGGAGAGAGTGCGTTAATGTTTTGGGGAACAAATGATGTTCTCTGGCTGGCGGTCCTGGGCGTCGCCCTAATGAGCATCCTGATTATCCGCCTTGGCATCGTCCATTTTAAACGTGAGCATTTACTCGGCCGAGAGATCGATATTCTGAGCATTCAGTGGGTATGGCAAACCTTTCAAAAAGCGTTCAACTCTCAACAAAAACCATCCTGGATAATTTTATATTTGTCCAAATTTCGAAGTAAGTCAAAAAATGATAGTACTGCATATCCTACATTTCTGCAGGCGGTCTGGGCTGACTGGCAAAATCTTATTTCATGGTATCGGATTGATATTATCAAAGCCTTAAAAGAAAATGCATTGTCATTTTTTATCACAACCCTGCTTGGAATTTTCGCAGTCTCCGCTGCATATTCATTTACCTATACGAATGTTCACCAGGCATTGATTCCTGCGGACAAATTAAAAGAAATATTAAATTCAATTCGCGGCTTCTTTTTGGCAGACAGCTCTAATAATTTTTCGGCCGGTATGTTATTCTGGCATAATTTGCGTGCTGAAATTGCCATTTTATTTTTAGGAATTTTTTCATTTGGTATTTTAAGCATTGTGGCATTTATCGGCAATTTCGCTCTGATCGGTGCAGTTTTAGGAATCCTGCCGGCAATCGGATTGTCACCTATCCTGGTTTTTTTAAGCGGGATATTGCCGCACGGGATCTTTGAGCTTCCATCAGTCATACTTCTCAGTTCAACTTCACTGAATAGGGGGGTGAGACTTGTTACACCGGAAGCACACAGATCCATCGGTGAAACAATGATCATCAGCTTTGCGACTGTTTTGAAAATATTGACCGCTGTCTGCATACCGCTCCTAATTATTGCCGCCTTGATCGAATCGAACATTACACCCCGGATTCTTTTGGCGATGATTGGACAAGTGTTGGAAGCAAAGCCATAATGTCAGAACTTATCGTACTCGGTTCAGCAAATGCTGTCACTTCTCCAGGCCATGCAAATACACATCTGCTGCTTTCGACAGATAATAAGCGGGTGCTGATTGATTGCGGCACGAATCCGGTGGTTCAGCTTCAAGAAGCCGGTTGTGATATAAATTCTGTCACCGATATCATTCTCACCCATATGCACCCTGACCACGTGAGCGGTTTCCCCATTCTGTTAATGGATATGTGGCTGACAGGCAGGAAGCACCCAATCAATGTTTATGGCCTGTCATTCACCCTCGAAAGAATCGAACAAATGATGTCGCTGTATAACTGGCATGAATGGCCTGACTTTTTTCAGGTGAATTTTTTTACAATTCCATCAGGAAAACATGAGCTGGTTTTACAGGATAATGATCTGAAAATTATTTCATCGCCAGCCAAGCATTTCCTGCCGAATATATGTTTACGGATGGAATTACAGCCGGGTAATAAAAACATAGTGTATTCATGCGATACCGAACCCAGCCTGGATGTGCAGGATTTGGCGCAGGCTGCGGACATATTGATTCATGAAGCAACCGGTAATCTGCCGGGGCATTCCTCTGCCCTTCAAGCTGCCGAAATCGCTCAAAATGCCGGGGTAAAAACACTTTTCCTGATACACTACCCGGTAAGTGATTTAACAAATGAAACACAGCTTAAAGAAGCTGCAAATTATTATTCAGGGAAGATCATTAGAGCAGTTGATTCGATGAGAATTAACCTGGATAATTTATGATTTTTTTTCAAGTACTGGAAGTAAATTAACGCTTACAATAAATATTGAAGTTCTATTCAATAATTAAATTATTCTTGAAAACAAGGTGAAATATGCGAACTCCATTTGTTGCTGGTAATTGGAAAATGAATAAGACTGTAGCTGAATCCCGTGAACTTGTGAGTGTCATGGGAAAAGAGCTGAAAAATATCAACGGGGTTGAAAAAGTACTTTGCCCGCCCTTTATCTCACTTGTTTCAGTAGCCAACCTTTTAGGTGGAACAGATATAGGTCTTTGTGCACAGAACATGTTTTGGGAAGACAAAGGGGCATATACAGGTGAAACATCCCCGGTAATGGTTAAAGAATTTTGTAATTATGTCATTCTTGGCCATTCTGAACGCCGAACCTATTTTGGCGAAACCAATGAAACCATCAACAAAAAAGTTCATGCAGCAAAAAAACATGAATTAATCCCGATCGTATGTGTTGGTGAAACACTCAGCGAAAACGAGGCTGGTAAAACTGCAGAAGTCGTCAAAAAACAAACCATTGAATGCTTGGATGGTTTCAATGCCAGTGATCCATTCTCCAGAAAGATCGTCATAGCCTATGAACCTGTTTGGGCCATTGGAACTGGAAGAGCCTCTTCTTCAGATAATGCTCAATCAGTTCACTATGATGTGATCAGGAAAACGCTGATCGATTTACTTGGAGAAGAAACTGCCAATATGATTCGTATATTGTATGGCGGATCAGTCACGGCAGCCAATGCAGAAGAATTCTTCTCAATGCCTGATATCGATGGAGCCCTCGTCGGGGGTGCAAGCCTGAAATCAGACGAATTTATTGCGATTTGCAGGGCTGCAAAAACTAGAACTCGCGCATAGCATCCTGTAGATGGAAATTTACAGTAATTACTTTCGATCATTTGACGGCTTGATATGGCTGCTCACAGGTCTTTTTGCTTTGCATTTCGTTCAGCGAAGCCTGCATAAAGAAATTCAAGCGATTTTGCTGATCGTCTCCAGGAGCCAAAATTTCACAGTTGGAGTATTTTCACTCCTGTTTTTCCCCGGAGTTTTTTTGCATGAGTTAAGTCATTTTATAATGGCTAAAATCCTGGGTGTACGTACCGGCAAATTTTCACTGTTTCCAAAGATGATGGATGACTGAAGGCTGCAATTAGGTTATGTTGAAGCCGCTTCGACGGATATTTTCAGGGATTCACTTGTCGGATTGGCTCCTTTAATCAGCGGTATGATATTTGTTGCTATTTCTGCCAGTTCTTTTTTGCATCTAACCATCCTTTGGGATACCCTGCGAAATCAACAATGGACATTATTTTTCATGGGTATCCAGGCTCTTCCTACCGTTCAAAATTTCTGGATCTGGTTTATTGCAACCTTTGCCGTTTCTACGACAATGATGCCATCCGAATCAGACAGGCACGCCTGGCTGCCGCTAGGCTTATTGTCCTTGTTATTGGTAATTTTAGCGATTCTCTCTGGTGCCGGACCCTGGCTGATGCAAAATCTAGCCCCGCCATTCAATGTCTTTCTCCGAAGCTCTTCCCTGCTATTGCTTGTGAGTGTATTGATTCATATATTGCTGATAATTCCAGGTTTCTTAATCCATCGATTACTTTCGAAAATAATCGGGGTTGATGTTGAGTAACCCCATTTTAATATTTCATTAAATTATTACTGCCTGCCTGATTTCCTGAAACCAAAATCAATTAATCGATGGCGGCTTCTCTCCTTTGTTATAAGCCATACCAATTTCCATCTCATTAGCCTGAAGGCCCTGATTGCCTTCGGTAAATCCAGTTTTTGAACTTCAAGTCGACTGAAAAATACCCTGTTATATAATTCAGAAATAATTGTCATTTGAGTATAAATTTCTGGATATTGAGTTTGCAGCACAATTGCAAATTCAAGCGCTGTTTGACCGGCATTTAAATCAGATATTGTTTTTTTTGTCTGTTGAAAAATCGATCTAACCATATACTTTAGAATATTTTTGGGGCTTGCGATTACAAAAAAAACCGTTTCAACTATCATCGCCAATAAAATTACACACAGAATGCCAATCAAAAACAGAAAGAATGGCCTTCCAGGATCTGAAACCCTGTAAAAAGATTGGACAAAATTCTCCCAGTTTCGGCCTGGAATATTTTCCGACAATACACCATCCGGCAGCTGATTGCTGCGAATAATTTCCGGTTGATTAGCTGTCGGTTCGAATTCAACCCAGCCTATCCCGCTGAAATAGATTTCAACCCAGGCGTGGGCATCAGAAGCTCTGACTGTGAAAGTTCCAGTTGAATTGTCAAAGCTCCCGCTGGCAAAACCGGAAACAAGACGAGCTGGAAGTCCGATTGACCGCGCCATGACCACCATGGCACTCGCGTAATAATCGCAATAACCTTTTTTCAGGTCAAAAAGAAAATAATCAACAACATCTTTTCCAATTGGTGGAAGAGAAGCATTAAGGGTGTAAGGATAATTATCACGTAAATACTTCTCAAGCCCTTTAACTTCATCATAAGGTGTCGCTTCGGATGATGTCAGCTTCCTGGCCAGCGAATAAACTCTCTCCGGCACTGTTGAAGGTAGTTTGGTAAATTTTTGCTGGATTGAATCTGGAAATATACGGCCTGCGGCACGTAATTCGTCTTCGGTTACAGATCGAACAAGTGATTCAACCCGGTAATTTGATCGATCATTCACCGCGCCGAATACATCATCCCCCAGAAATGAATCATCAGCCCGGGTTGACTTATTACCTGGAATTGAACGCCAGGCTGCCTCAAATGGAAAATTGGACCGGTAGATCATGCCGCTCCAATAAAGAACGCCTTTGCCTCCATTGTTGACCACGAAATCCTGAGACAATATTTTGTAGCCTGGCGGGATATCCATGAGCGCTGTTTCTGCAGATTCCATCCTATTTATCACCGGGGACGAGACCCAGCCTGTTCCAGTATAGATATCATAACGGTAGCCGCCCCAATAATGATGCGGCTTAGCCAGGTTTGCCAGGGTGTTAATTTCACCCGGGGTATCTGGAATTCTTGCAGATTTTTCCCCTGTATGAACTGTAAACACGATCTTTTTACTCAATTCCGGCCCGCTGGTCAGGAGATGAACATTCGGTAATCCCGGCGATCGAATTGGGTCCAAAACGGCAGGGATAGGCCGGGCTGTTTCCCTTGCATAAACCAGGCCAAGTGACTTTGCAGCCTGGTTTTCCTGACCATTTCGCCGGCGGTATTGTTCCAACATATCTTTGAATGAAACAAATGGCAGCACCCAGCCTGATAATGATATTAAGACTGTCAGGATGGTCACAGCAATCAATGTATTACTGATGGTTAATTCAGCAAAATCTACATGATATATAAACCAACTCTGCAGCTTGATTACAAAATTATTCAAAGAATATAAACAAATTGTGCCCAGGCACATTAACCATAATGGGAACAAATCTGAGTTGGAATATTTACTTGAAAGAGAGAGAATGATCAATGCTGGAAATATTCCAATTAACACCTTGTTTTTCCCAACCCACCAACCCGCCCAGCCAGATACGAGCCATAAGATAACACACCAGGCAAAAATTCGAACCACCGGGTCACTGCCGCTTAAGCCTGAATTAAAACCTGCAGTCCACACCCGGATTCGCATGAACATGGCAGCGGTTTGTATTGCAATGGCTTGAACCGATTCCCGGATAAGTAAATGAGTTCCTGTGATTAATTTGACCTGATAACCATGCAGCTTCACGAATTGAACAAGCTGGTTTTCCCCAATAATATAGAGGAGTTTTAAGATTGGTAAAATAGAACCTGTAATGATAACCCACAGCAACAATAATCCAAAAATCATCCACAACAATCCAAAAATTGAGGCAGCCTTATTTCTGCTCATGAACCAGGTGCATACTACTGAGGTTATTGCCGTCGGCAGAAAAGCACTTAATTCAGCACCGCGAATTATCAAACTCAATCCACTGACAAGCGAAATAATACACAATAACAGAAATAACAATTGGAAAATATCTTGAATGGATATTTTTTTCATATAGCGGTCAATTCAAACTCTTCCATTGTGATTCGACAGGTTTGATTATCGGGATGGCTTTCCCTGTGGCTGAAGTACGCCATTTCCAACGGCCAGCATCCCCGGGATGTGCTTCTGGTGTATTAAGCAGATCCCGGCTGATAATGTGACAATCGATCCCCATACCATCCAATATAGATTTTAATCCTCCCGGCTGTTTGATACCGCCAAATGATACTGGATCAAAAAGCATAACTGTTGGAATAACCCTGCCTTGCCATCTCAATTCAGCCAGGGCATCCAGCCAATTCGGGTTGACATTGGCCGTGATAATTACCAAAGCTGCCAGGCTTCCAAATGATTTTTTGCTGCCAAGGATAAATTGTTTTAATGTCCCATTTCCAGTTTTTGCCAGGGCGAGCGCCTGGAATATTCGCAAACGATTAACTGAAATCCGTTCGGGCGGCTGCCAAAAACCCGTTTCACCATTGATCGCCATTCCAATTGGTTTTTTGTTTTTATAGCAGCGATCAACCAGTGAAGCCGCTAATATGATCCCATGCTCCTCTGTTGAATCCCATCCAGAGCCAGTTTGAGCGCTTATATCCAGATCCAGTACAATCCACCAATCTGCTGTCGGGGTTCCATCAAGGTTTCGAATATAAGGTTTTCCATAACTGGCAGTTTTCGCCCAATGGATCAATCCCATGGAGTCGCCCGGTAAATATTCCCTCACTGAAGATGCTGAAACGCTTTTTTCCAGGGAACGAATATTAGGTTTACCATCCCCAAAATATCCTCCCGGTGAAATATTTATTTCTGGAATAGACACAACCGGGGGCAAAACCAGCAATGACTGACTTAATGGATAATCGATCAAAACCTGGAAAAGTCCAAACGGATCACCGCTTTTCATCTGACATCCGCCAAGTTGAAATAAACCTCTGCGTGAACAAACACCATGTGTGAAAAATTCGGAGGTTGAATTTTCTCTAATGAATGTAGCCATCGATGGATTGTAATCAGGCATGGTAGAAAAATCCCTTATTTCCACCCATGTAGCCGGCAAATGAGATTGGTTGTTAAAAATAAACCTTTCTTCCAATTCATCCCCAACCTGCGTCCAGCCAAACCGCATTTCACGAGAAAAATGCAATCCTTTGGAAAGACTTAATGCCCAATACCATCCTGTCAACCAGGTTCCGCCGAAAAAAACGAGTAACATTTTCCATGAACGTGATGGATCCACAATCTGAAGAATGACAATACTAATAACAATTATCGGCAGCATCCAGGAATTAATTTTAATTCTTACATTCATAATGATATTAATTTGATTATTACCAATAAAAAATGATGGATAAATTCGGACATTATTGCGTTAGATTGATTATAACGCCAACAATAATTTGTAATAATTACCTGTAAATCACCCTTAGGTACTCTTGTATTGATATTTTATTCATGCTAAAATAATCCTTGTTACCCTACAGGTGTAGGGGGATCGATGAAAATACTCGCTATATATGGCGAGTACATTTGTTCTAATCGAAGGAGCTCCATGCGTTGTCCTTACTGTCAGCATCACGAATCTAAGGTGATCGATACAACACACGACAATCATGGAGGCATCAGACGGCGAAGAGAATGTTTAAGTTGTAACCAGCGGTTTTCGTCGTACGAGCGTCCGATTCTTTCCACACCCCTTCTGGTTAAAAGGGATGGAACACGGGAAGAATTTGATCGAGAAAAACTTGCACGAGGATTAAGAATATCTTGTGCAAAAAGACCAGTTTCTGCCGCTGATATTGAAAGATTAATTGGCCAGGTAGAATCAGAATTACAGAAAATGGGAAAAGCTGAGGTCTCCTCGCGTGTTGTTGGAGATATGGTTACAAGTGGTTTAAAAGAGCTTGATCAGATAGCATATATACGATATGCCATTGTTTATCTCCGCCTTGATGATTTACATTCAATACGCGGCGAGATTGATCGACTTCTTGAAGTGTAAAGTCCCCAATCGAATTTTTTGTTTTTTTTAGGAGAGTGAAGTATGGTTGCGAGCGAAATTGTTTCCAGGCATGGTATTTTACCTACCCCGCCCCTTCCAAAAGATCTGCCAAAAGTTGACCTGACAGATAATGCCAGGCAGGTTCTCTTACGGCGCTATGTCCGGCGGGGGGATGATGGTCAGCCTGTCGAAACTGTGGAAGAAATGTTCTGGCGGGTTTCATACCATGTAGCCAAAATTGAACAATCCTGGGAAAGCGATATTATCGGTCGTGCTCGAGAATTTTACGAATTATTATCCAGTAAAAAATTCTTCCCCAATTCTCCAACTTTTACCGGAGCCGGCACCCCGCTTGGCCAGCTCGCGGCTTGTTTTGTCCTGCCCATCACCGATGACATGGGTAAGGATTCGGCAGGTATTTTCCAATCTTTACGGGATGCAGCACTGATACAGCAAACCGGCGGCGGAAATGGTTTTTCCTTCTCACGTCTTCGTCCAAAAGGCGGACTCGTTAAAACATCCTCAGGTCAGGCTACCGGCCCTGTTGGTTTTTTGCGCGTTTATGATCATGCCTTTGGCGAAATTGCCCAGGGCGGCACCAGGCGTGGGGCCAATATGGGTGTATTGAGAGTTGATCATCCGGATATTGAAGATTTCATTGCTGCAAAAACAAGTGAAAATGCCATTACTAATTTTAATTTATCAGTGGGTATTACGGATGCCTTCATGCAGGCTGTTAAAGATGATGGAGAATGGGATCTTGTCTTCCCAGATATCTCTTCCCCCGATTACCGCAGCTTTAGAGGTACTGTCGACCAGGCGCGGGAACAAGGCATTGGGATCAAAGTTTTTAAAACTGTTCATGCAAGAGATATTTTTAACCAGATTGTCAAACAGGCTCATAATAATGGTGAAACGCGTGTTCTGTTTTTAGATGCTGCAA
>CAZBRI010000040.1:0-12990 GCA_964494055.1 uncultured Anaerolinea sp. | reverse complement strand
ACACGGCTCTGAACACTCTTTCCCTACACGACGCTCTTCCGATCTGATGACATACTTCTTGAGATGGCAAAAGAACGCGGTACTGAAAACACATTCAGAGCAACTGATGTAGGTGCATTTTTTGGGACCGCAGGTGTAACCGTTCCCGATCCATTTTTTGACGGTACAGGCCCGGACAGAGCAGGCTGCCAGCATTGCGGCGGCTGTATGGTTGGATGCAGAAAAAACGCAAAAAATACATTACCAAAGAACTACCTGTTTTTTGCTCAAAAAAATGGTGTAAAGATCATCCCTGAAGTGGAAGTTACGAATATCCTGCCGGTTAATAATGTCAGTGAAGCAGGTTATGAAGTCACTTATAGATCATCCACCAAACTTATCAAAGCTTATAAAAAAGTTCAGGGAAAAAATATTATTGTTTCTGCAGGTGTCATGGGGTCAATGAAATTATTATTAAATCTTCGGGATATCACCAAATCCTTACCAAATCTCTCAAGAAGATTAGGCGACATGGTCCGTACAAACAGCGAAGCATTGCTGGGATCTATTGCCCGCAAATCAGATATAAATTATTCACAGGGTGTTTCGATTTCTTCCATTTTTAATGCGGATGAAATTACAAGGGTTGAACCAGTAAGGTATCCTGATGGTTCTTCATTGATGCGTTTTATTTCCGCAGGCTTGATCGATCTAGACGCTGGAATTCCGCGAAGATTATTAGACTCTCTCATTTGGGCTGTAACCCACCCGATGGATTTTGCCAGAACGATGATCCTTCCTGGCTGGGCGCATAATGGAACCATCCTTCTCGTTATGCAGCATGCCGACAATCGTATGCGCCTGCGAAACGGAAAAAGTATTTGGACATTATGGAAAAACGGTTTGGTGACCGAAAAAGAACCCGGGTACGAGATCAATGCCCAGGTTAAAGGATCACATGAACTTGCACGAGAATTTGCCAAAAAAACCAATGGCGTTCCGATGGGATCTTTGGGTGAAAACCTGCTAAATTTACCGACAACCGCTCATATTTTAGGAGGCGCTCCTTTGGGAAACACTGCGGATGACGGTGTTGTAAATGAAAAATTCCAGGTTCACAATTATCCCGGTATGTACTTAATTGATGGCTCCATCATGCCGGGCAATCCCGGCGTGAATCCGAGCTTGACGATCACTGCATTGGCTGAATATGCAATGAGCATGATCCCGCAAAAATAATAGTAATAATATAAGATATGGATCGATGAAAATAAACAAATACAAATGGCTGTTATTCGATGTTGATGATACTCTTTTTGATTTCGAGAAAACTGAATCGAATGCACTAATTTGGACTCTTAAAGATTTCGAAATCGAATTCAATACATCTTACCCGCCGTTATATGCAAAATATAACCAGCAAGTCTGGCAGGAATTTGAACGCGGTGAATTATCTGCCCTGGCACTTCGAGAAAAAAGATTTAGGCTTTTTTTTGATGCACTATCTTTGGATATTGATATTTCAGCTGTCAGCAGACAGTATTTGGCTAACCTGGCAAGAGGTACCGATTTAATTGAAGGTGCTCTTGAAGTAATTAATTACTGCACAGAAGAAGAAATCCGGGTTGCCCTGGTAACCAATGGTCTGGCAGAAGTTCAGCTGCCCAGGCTAAAAAATTCAAAACTGAATAACTGTTTTGAGAAAATATTCATCTCAGAACAAATGGGGTTCGCCAAACCTTCCATTGAATTTTTTGAACAGGTTTTCTCAAATATTTCACAACCATCCCGTTCTGATGTAATGATTATCGGGGATAGTATTTCATCAGATATTAAAGGCGGAATTGATTTTGGTATTGATACCTGCTGGTTTAATCAAAAAGGGTCAAAATCAGATCTACCCATGACATACAGTATCTCAAAATTAATAGAATTACTGCCAATCCTTAAACAGTAATTCTATTTGATGATAATTTTATTTTCTCAACAGCTGAATTTTATATTGTACTTTTTTGTTTTTCAACATAATAAGTCACTGCCTTCAACATGAAGGAAGCTAGCTCTGGATGCATCAAATCATAATTTGCTTTAAACCGAGGATCATCATTATATAAAGCTGCCAAACCTACTAGTTGATCCAGATCTGGTGTCCAAAAATAATTCATGTGCTGCCGCCATCTTTCAACAAGCGCCTGCACTTTGCTGGAAGCCGGTCCGGCGGTGATCTCATTTACCATTTCTTTATATATAGCTTTTCCTTCATCTAAAATTCTTTTCTTTTCTTGATCACTGTATGACTTCCATTTTCTATTTGATTGTCTTACAGTTTCTTTATCATACAAGTTTTCAGCTTCAGCAGCATAACGTTCCTGTTCTTCTTCGGAAAACCCTGAAAATAATTGATTTTTATTCATATTAATTTCTCCTTTCAAATGACTGATCGTTTGATCGATCGTTCCGACCAGGATGTTCAATCGATCGATCCGATTAAGTATGTTTTCTTTATGGTTTAGCAGAGCAGGAAGAACCTCAAAATCACGTGAACCCAGTATATTTTTTATTTGTTCAAGGGAAAGATCCAGCTCTCTGTAAAGCATAATTTCTTGTAAAATGATCAAATTTTGGTCATCATAATATCGATACCCGTTTCCGCCTATGGATGAAGGCTTTAATATCCCCAATTTATCGTAATATCTTAACGCCCGAATGGTGATACCCGCGATTTTGGAAAGCTGGCCGACTGTGTACATAATATGAATATAAACCATGACGTTCGGTCACTGTCAAGGGTGATTACATTTTTTTGAATTAGGAATATTTTTTGGTTTTCTGTTCCCCCAAAGAGCTATACTCGACAACTTACAAATTTTGTTTTTTCCCGGATTCAAACCTTATTTGTATCTTACAACCCTTCTCAGAGTCCAGGATCTTGACATCTCCACCAAGGGTAGAAACAAATGTCTTCGCCATGTATAAACCGAGCCCCATCCCTTGATTCTCTGCCAGGCCATCTTTGCCCTGAATCTGCGAAAATCGGTTAAAAACATCTTCCCGTTTTTCAACTGGAATCCCAATACCTTCATCTTCAATTGTGATATACACAATATCTGTATCATCTGTAACAAGAGATATTTTTACAATTCCATTTTTGGGACTGAATTTACACGCATTATCCACCAAATGACTGAGCGCCTGTCCAAAAGACCTGGCAGGAACATATATTTCTGTATTCGGATCAATTTTTAAATCCAGGGTAAGATTTTTTTCATCCCAGGCTTTTAAAACCTCCTTTACCGGAAAAACAAATGACATATCAATATCAATCTTGATCCGGTTTTTTTCATGCCGGCCGAGATCATATTCATTCAACCAGATCAAGGTCTCCATCCAAACTTTCATTCGGTATGCAGTATTACGGGCAAATTCAAGGTATTCATCATTTGTCGATTGATTTTTTGCAATCATTTCCAATGACATGGTTAAAATACCCAGGTAAGTTCGAAAATGATGGCTGGTATGTATCGGAAGAGATGTAGAAAGATTTTCCACCAATTGTTCGACTTCTTCCCTTGCCATCATTACCGCTCTTTTTTTACGCCGCAAGATCACCTGGATTCTGGCAATCAATTCCAGCATATCTATTGATTTGGTTATGAAATCGTCAGCTCCAATATTTAGTCCATTGGTCTTTACGTTGGAATATGATAAGGCAGAAAGGAATATAAAGGGAATGCTTGCAGTTTGTTTTTCCTGATTTAATATCCGCTTAATTTCCATGCCATCAGGTGCAGGCATGTTGACATCACATAGAATAATATCGGGGTGAATTTTATTCAATAATTTTAGAGCTTCATTTCCGTCCGACACTGATTCAACATTAAAACCAGCTTTGCGTAAATTCCCCGCAAGAC
The DNA here is from genome assembly GCA_964494055.1 of uncultured Anaerolinea sp. Taxonomy (GTDB): domain Bacteria; phylum Chloroflexota; class Anaerolineae; order Anaerolineales; family Villigracilaceae; genus UBA5195. The sequence continues at coordinate 9,100 of CAZBRI010000040.1, read as the reverse complement.
CAAAACAATAATTTTTATTGTCATCAATCAACAAAATATCTGGCATTAATTATTTCCGAACATGTATGATCATTCCGATTCGTATGGAGGTAATACCATTTGAACATGGCATCCTATTTCTGAATTTAGGATTTGAACATCACCACCCCAGGCTTTCGCATATGCCTGGGCAATTGTTAGCCCGACACCAAGGCCGCCAAATTCCCGGGTTTCACCCTGACTTATTTGAAAATATCTCTCAAATACTTTCTCTCTCATATCCAGAGGAATTCCCCGTCCTTCATCAATAACATCAATGACAGTTCCGCCAACCGTATCGGGGCGAATATCAATTTTTACTACCCCATGATCCGGGCTAAACTTGCATGCATTATCAACTAGATGAGCGATCACATGACTAAATTTCTCCCGGGGAGCGTAGATCACTGTTTCCCAATCAATCTGTAAGAGGACATCAAGTTTTTTACTTTCCCAGGATTGAAGCACCAGGTTTATCGGATTTTTTAAATGGAAATTTGTATCGATTCTTTGTGGAAGAAAAGGCATAATGCCCTGATCCATGTCATACAGCATTTCCAGATCTTCAACTAAAAACTTTAACCTATACGCACTGCTGTTGGCCTTTGTCAGGTAATTATCTAGCTCAACATTATCTTTCGAAAATTTTTCCTTAAGAATTAATTCCAAAGTAGATAAGATCACCGTCAAAGGAGTACGCATTTCATGGCTTAAATTTGTCGAAATATTGCTTCGAAGCCTATCCAGATCAGCTATACTTTCCTGAATACCTCGCTGATGACCATGTTCATCCCGGCGTAGAACAGACTGAATCCTTGCCAATAATTCATTTACATCAAATGGTTTTGTAATGTAATCGTCTGCACCGCTTTGTAATCCTGCCAATTTGTCTACCTGTGCAGTTCTGGCAGTCAGGAACAAAAAAGGTATCTGTTTAAAATATGGGTCAGCTGATAAATCTTTTTTTAATTGGATGCCGTTTGGCGGCGGCATCATGATATCGCACAGAATAATATCCGGTTTGGCTGATTTGATAGCTGCTAAACCTTCAACGCCATTTCCGGCACTCAGAACCTGAAAACCTTCACGCCGAAGGACAGCTACGAGACCCAGCGAAAATTTCCGATCATCATCAATTACTAATATTGTCTTCGACATGTTCCTTCTCCACTTCCTCTTTTATCGAATCGAAGTGAGTCAAAAAATGATCCGCGATATTTGGATCAAATTGCTTTCCTCGCTGAAACCGAATTATTTCCTTAACTTCGCTTTCGGTCATAGCCGGTTTATATGGTCGTTTTGATAATAAAGCATCATAGACATCAAGGAGACAAAATATTCGTGCAGAAAGTGGAATTGCTTCTCCGCTCAGTTTTTCTGGATAACCCAAACCATCCCATCGTTCATGATGGTAATGCGGAATATCCAAAATTGGTTTGAGCTGTTCGATCGGGGCTAACAATTCGTAACCATGCATCGAATGTTCCCGCATAACTGTCCACTCTTCCGGGGTTAATGGACCGGGTTTATTAAGAATAGAATCAGGAATCGCGAGTTTGCCGATATCATGAAGCATCGCACCTTTACGAATAAATTCGATTTCCTCTCCCTCGATGCCGTATGATTTTGCCAGGGCAACAGCCCAGCGCGTAACACGCAGCGTATGACCCGCTGTCCCTGAGTCATACATTTCTACTGACTGTCCCCACTGTTGTAATTTTTCAATCGGTAAACCTGTGCTTTGAGTATCCCGAATCGCCTGGTTATACCCTATCTTCGTTCGGCGCAGAATGGCTTTCATCCTCGCAATTAATATGTCCACGTCAAGGGGTTTTGTTATGTAATCTTCGGCAAGATTTAGGCCGCTCAATATATTAGAACGATCATTGAGAGCTGTCAGGAAAACAACCGGTATCAATTGTGTAACCGGGAATCGATTCAATACCATTTTCACCTGGTAACCGGTCATTTTCGGCAGGTTGATATCTAATAATATTAAATCTGGATTTTCTGTCTGAGCTTTTTGTATACCAAAAATCCCATCGGATGCAGAGATAACATTAAATTCCGCTTTAATCAAAGTGCGAGAAATGCCGAATAAAAAGTTGGCATCATCATCAATGATGAGAACTTTAATTTTTTCGTTTTTGACTTCTTCATTTACGTTAACGGCCATTCAGTCTCAGACTCCTCATAAAATATATAAAAAGGATTTACCAATAAAATATTAGGAAAACTATATGTCTCAGAATGATTTTTTGTCAATCAATACGCCTAGACCTTCATTTTATCAACAATCTTTGCTGTTTATCATATACTATTATCGTCAAAAATTTCTAATTAAATAAATTATTCAGACTATTTTTCAATTAAATATACTCTTAAAAATCTGAGCAACAATATATTAAATTACACCATTTAACATTAAAGGGGGTGAAATATGATTAAAAATGAAATGCCCTGCCTGTTATGAATTTCTCACAATAGTAGCTATTCTGATTATAACCATGAATTATAAAATTATCTCTACAAACAAATTACAATAATGATAGGTTAAGCCCGCCTTCTCAATAAATATCCATATAATGGATAAGTTTTTTTATACTGCTGATACAATATTGATATGAAAAACAAAAAAGAACTTATTCTTTTTCAAGATGATGACATTTTGATTATCAACAAACCTGCCATGCTTCCAGTTCTGCCTGATGGGTGGGATCCTGATGCGCCTTACCTCCTGCAGCAGCTCACTGAATTCTTTCCAAATATTATGGTCGTCCATCGTTTGGACAAAATTACTAGCGGGGTAATGGTATTTGCTTTGAACCCTGATGCCCATCGAAATTTGAATATTCAATTCGAAAAACACACGACCGAAAAGATCTATCATGCAATTTGTGTTGGTTCACCCGCCTGGACTGAACACACAGCCAAACATAAATTAAGAATTAATGTTGGTCACAGTCATCGAACGGTGATTGATAACGGAAAGGGAAAACCATCCGAAACACAATTAAAAAGAATTAAAATTTTATATAAACATTGCCTGATGGAAGCGATTCCAAAAACAGGGAAAACTCACCAAATTAGAGTGCATTGTATGGCATTAGGCTTCCCGTTATTGGGCGATAATTTGTATTCTGCCCCTGCAACTGAATTGATCGATAGGCCGGCACTGCATGCCTGGTCGCTAGAGTTCAACCACCCGTCGTCAGGAGAAAAACTAATTTTCTCTGCCCCTTACCCAAAAGATTTTGAACATGCCCTTAAAAAATTAGAGCCGGTTAATTAACCGGCTCTAATTTTTTAATTTATCTTTCGTGCCTCAAGATAAAACCTTTTTTCATGGGCTTCACCCATTGAAAAAGTTTTTCTAGGAAGTGCACCATCCAGTATCACTGTCTTAAACAGATCTGATTTTTTCATTCCAGGCAAATATATACCCGCATTGCCGGATTTACTGCCTAAACTCGAAGTAACTTCAGATCCGTGAACATAGTCGATCTTCTCTGCTCCGCCAGCTTTAATAAAAGGATCCAGAAAATTTTGGATCGTACCTACCGGCAGGTTTGAATTTGAATTTTCTATTTCAATAACGCCATACGATTGACCGCCGCCAATAATCCCAATCTTATGTGATTTACCTCTATGCAAGTCAACCTCTTGCACCATGGTTTCCAGGCTCGAAACAGATTGGTAATGGTATTGAGAACCAAAATATTTTTCCAGCTCAATGAAAATATTTTTCTTAAGGCCGAAAATTACCCTGTGAATAGGTTCAAAATTTAATGCGTCATCCTGAACATTTTCAATCTCGACCAGCGCATACCTGGCAGGATGTTCCATCCCGACAGTCCCTTTTATCTTTTCCCAGATTGCTTTTGCAGTTGCCAGCGAATGATTACCATCACCCATTGCAAACAAGAGAACCGGTTTATTCTCAACCTGGTATTTGTTCGAAAATACTTCCGGTTTTGCCAATTCCCTGATTGCAGTTACCACCTGTGCCTCAAGTTCAGGCGACACCTGGTAACCAGCCAAATGACCGCTGCCAAGCATAAGCTCAAAATCATACAGCTTGGTTAGCCCTTTTTTGGCAGCAGAAATTGGTTCAATCACCGTTTTATTAACATCATCAATCAAAACGATAATGTGCGGAAATTCCAATGCTGCACCCTCTCGTATTTTCATTCGTGGTGGAAGTCGTTCGACTATCGTTCCTTCGGTTGCACGGATTAAGGATGTCGATCCCTTGCTGAAGTCATATTTTTCGAGATCCAATGCCAGCATCAAACCTTTGCGCGTCCTGCCATCGACAGTCCGCTCGAGATAAATTAATCCATCAGAAGGAGTTAGGAATTTTTCATCCAAAACTGACCGCATTTGGTTTTGGATGCGGTTAATACGTTCCCCTTCGTCTGATGCTTCAAGATAAACCTCTGGAAGCGTTAATTTAAGTGTAGATTGTTCTGATCCAACAATCTCTTCCACCCTATGCCAATATTCGGGCTGAGAAGTAAATTGGTCGCAAGCGATAACAGACCACTTTGAGAGGTCTGTCCCTTTTTGGGGTAAATAGATGGTTGGGATTTGCACACCAATATCATCAAAATTTTTCATTCGATCTCCAGAAATAAAATTAAATATTCTTTACAGGTAAAAAAACCTGGTTATTTCTGGCTTTTTGCAAAAGCAATTAATTTTTCGGCTACTTCAGCACCAACTCTGCCCTGTGCTTCCTTTGTTGCTGCACCAATATGCGGTGATCCAATTACATTGGGCAGCTTGACTAATTTCCAATCGGTTGGGGGTTCATCTGCAAAGACATCCAGGGCTGCGCCGCTTACCTTACCGCTTACCAGGGCATCATAAAGCGCACTTTCATCGATGATTCCTCCTCGTCCGCAATTAATGATGCGTACACCATTTTTCATTTTTTCGATTTGAGCTTTGCCAATCATCCCTGCAGATTCTTTTGTTTTTGGGATATGGAGACTGATGTAATCAGCTGCAGAAAAGATCTCATCCAAAGAATCAACCATTTTCACACCATCGAAAGATTTTACAAATGGATCATAGGAAACAACTTTCATTCCCAATGCCATCGCCCGGGTTGCAACTGCCTTCCCAATATTTCCCAGGCCGATTAAACCGAGAGTTTTCCCGCCAATCTCATCACCTTCAAAGGCTTTCTTTTCCCATTTCTCAGCCTTCAAAGTTGATGTTGTCTGGTAAATAGATCTGGCAAGGGCAAACATAAACCCGATAGTCAATTCAGCAACAGAAGCTGAGCTTGCCAGCGGAGTATTCATGACAGCAATACCGCGTGACTTTGCAAATTCGACATCAATTGTGTCCAATCCTACCCCGCCGCGTACAATCACCTTGAGGTTGGGACATACTTCCAGAAGGGGTTGTTTTACTTTCGTTCGGCTTCTAACCACCATACCATCATAAGCCGGGAGAACACCCGGTAACTGTTCCGGGGTAATATCATCCTGCACATCCACTGTCAATCCTGCTGCCCGCATTTGTTCTATCGCTTCAATTTCTGTCTTATCACAAACCAATATTTTCATTCTAATCTCCTGGTGAATTTTTTAGCAAAAAATTATTAATTGGTCAATACAAATTACATTTGTGAAAAATATAATTACCATTTTACCAACCCGCATAACCCATGTCAAATAAAATGAATTCAAAAGTAACCAATTTGTCAGACAACAGCAAAAAAAAAATAGTCTATTATATAAATCCGAGGGTATAATATTTAAATTATCCAATATCATTCATCTCAGGAGCCTTAAATATGTCAGAAGTAAATCGCGCACATAACTTTAATGCTGGGCCTTCCATCCTGCCTTTATCTGTTCTCGAGCAAGCTCAAAAAGAATTGATCGATTTTAAAGGAACAGGAATGTCAGTCATGGAGATCAGTCACCGATCCAAAGAATTTGAAGCAGTCATTGGTGAAGCTGAACAGGATCTCCGGAAACTGATGGGAATACCTTCAAATTATAAAGTCCTGTTTTTGCAGGGCGGCGCCACTCTGCAATTTGCCATGATCCCAATGAATCTCCGTAAACCAGGCACATCTGCAGATTACATTGTCACAGGATCCTGGAGTAAAAGTGCTATGAAAGAAGCCCAAAAACTTGGGCAGACAAGCACTTCTTTTACTGGCGAAGCAGATAATTTTAATAGGTTACCCAGGCAGGCTGAACTTAAACTGGATCCAGCTGCTTCATACCTGTATTTCACATCCAATGAAACAATTCACGGTGTAGAATTCGACAAAGAGCCGGAAGCACCTGCCGGCGTACCGCTGTTTGTAGATACTTCATCTGACTTTATTAGCCGCCCGATCGATGTTTCTAAATACGGCTTGATTTATGCTGGCGCTCAGAAAAATGCAGGGCCTTCAGGGGTAGTTGTAACCATTATCAGAGATGATTTACTGGAAAGGGTTCCCGCCAACCTGCCAGCAATGCTGGATTACAACGTTCAGGTTGCCGGCGGTTCAATGCACAACACACCTCCATGTTTTGCGATTTACATGGTTGGTCTCGTTTTCAAATGGGCCATTAACCTTGGCGGATTACCTGAAATTCAGCGCCGAAATGAAGCTAAAGCAGATGTTGTTTACAATGCAATTGATGCCAGCGGTGGTTTTTATAAAGGTCATGCTGAAAAAAATAGCCGGTCAAAAATGAATATCACATTCAGATTACCAACTGAGGACCTCGAAAATACTTTTGCTTCTGAAGCGAAAAAACTGAATATGATCGGTCTCAAAGGTCATCGGTCAGTTGGAGGCATGCGTGCCTCAGTATACAATGCCCTTCCATTGGAATCTGCCCAAGCACTCGCCGGTTTTATGCAAGAATTCCAAAGAAAACACGGATAAAACAAACGTTACTTTTGATAACAAAACCCGGCTTCAGAACGAAGTCGGGTTTTGTTATAATAACTGCCATGTCAGATAATTTTGAATTCTTCTTTCCAGATCTTGATCCTAATAATTCCGGGATAATCCCGCTCCCGCCAGCTGATATGAAACTTATCAACCTTTCAATCGAACCAGTTATCGACGAAGGTCCGCTGCGCATCCGTGTGCTCATAGAAACAACTCCTTTTCAAATTCGGCCATATATTGAAGTGAACTTATTGGATGGTGCAGGAGACGAGATAGCCTCAGCGAGCATCATTGAGCCCATGCAAAGAAAAAATGTCTTTACGATGCATATAAAAGGCGGACAAAAAACGGGTAAATTTATGCTTCAGGCACGCCTGTATTACCCTGAAAAAGTAGATTCAGATCTCCGCGAATTAACCTTTGAAATCTAACCTGATTTTCAACACTGGTTTTATTCATGATAAAGCGTTCAGAAGTAACTCACTATTTCTTCTGCTCGGAATATTGATATTTACATGTACTTCCTGTTCAACAAGCAGTCTCCCTTTGCCTACATCCATCCCTGCGCTTCAAATTATTCAACCCACCCAAGCACCAGCAAAAAATATTGAAATTCAGGCAACTGCTACAGCAGCACATTTTTTACCAAAAGGCACTCAAAATATTTGTTCACCATTAGCCATTCAACCTTTGGACAAGCTAAATGAAATTATCACCCAGCCTTTCATTATGCCTCTCATCATGCAGGACGGGTCCTACTCAGATGGCGGGCACCATGGGCTGGATCTTGGTTTTGTACTTCGCGGGAAACAAAGATTTCTAGGGACTCCTGTTCTGGCCGCCATTGAAGGTAAAGTAGCCAGCATTATTCGTAATCGCCCTCCGTATGGGAATATGGTTATGTTAGAAACAGAATTTAAAAATATTCCCCCGCAAATTATTGCCGCCCACAATATCCCGCCTGAAGATTCTCTTTATACAGTTTATGCACATCTTCAAAATCCATTGCCCCTGGAATTGGGCCAAATTGTCAAATGCGGTCATCAAATTGCTGAAGCAGGGTTAACAGGTATCACCAGCGGCCCACATCTCCATATTGAAACACGGTGGGGACCAGCTAATTCAACATTTTCTTCCATGGGGGCTTACCGCGGTGATATTACACCTGATGAAATGAAGGTTTACAAATTATGGCGTATGTCTCATACCTTCCAATTGTTAGACCCCTTCGAGTTATTAAACCCCTGATTTTTCTCGTTATCCATTTTAATGTTTTTTCATTTCTGTTAATGAACCAGCTAATTTCTCAGGTTACAATATTGAATGATGAAATACTTTGCATCTTTTTATTCAACTTTGATTATCTGTTTACTAATAACAAGTTCATGTGCAAAGTCAGCTGAAGTTGTTGATGTTTCACATACCCAGGTCATTCTACCTGAACTAACAACATCCCCAGATTCTATTTCAACCTCAACCCTGCCGCCCCAGCCATTGCCGATAAACGGGACTTTGGTAAACGGGACAGAACTAAGTAACTTAACTAACACTTTCATTATTTCGATCAATGAACAGGGATATTCCCATTTATTTGCTTATTCACCATTTAATTCCCGCCCGATCCGCCTGACAAATGGTCAATGGGATGATATCTCACCTTCCTATAACCATGACGGAAGCAAAATTGTATTTGCATCCAACCGGAATGCCTATTGGGATATTTACACCCTCAGTTTACTCGATGGAAAGATAAACAGAATAACTGACACACCGGATTTTGATGGAAATCCAAAATGGTCTCCAGATGATAAATGGATAGCATTTGATACATTTGATGGGGAACAGACAAAAATAAATATTATTTCACCTTCAAATCTTAAAATTTCTGTAACCCTTACAGATGGGAAATCACTTGATTTTCAACCCGAATGGTCCCCTTCCGGCCGCCAAATAGCATTTGTATCCAATCGCAGCGGTAAAAATAGCATATGGATTGCTAACCTCGATAAACCTTTAGCAGAAAGATTTTCTCTTTTAAGTACTGACTCGCAGGGCATTGACAGCCATCCTGCCTGGTCCCCTGATGGATCAATGATCGCGTGGGGCAGCCATCAAAGTGGTGAACCCGATTCAATTGTTGTTTGGAAAAACAAACCTTCTGGACAG
>CAZBRI010000039.1:1696-13126 GCA_964494055.1 uncultured Anaerolinea sp. | reverse complement strand
TAGCTTCAGGTGACTGGAGTTCAGACGTGTGCTCTTCCGATCTCTTCCAATCCGGCGTGATACGGCCTGACAGAAAATCCTTTGTTTGCAAGGGTTTCTGATAACTGGTCTACCTGTTTCCTGGAAAAGCAGTAAATAATTCCAGATTGATCTTTGAAACCGGAAATGAATTTTATTGTTTGGGCAGTTGAATCTATTTTTGGTTGAACTTCGATATATAAATTGGGCCTGTTGAAACTGGCAACAAATTCATTGGAAGCCTGAAATCCCAGGGTGCGGGTGATATCCTTTCGGACCCTTGTGGTTGCTGTCGCTGTCATGGCAAGGCAAACGGCATCCGGGAATTTTTTCCGAACCGGGACCAGCTGCCTGTAATCGGGACGAAAATCGTGTCCCCATTCAGAGATGCAATGAGCTTCGTCGATCGTGATACAGTCAACTTTGATTGATGAAATTAATTCCATGATTCTTGGGGTTAATAAAGTTTCTGGAGCGACATATAATAATTTGATATCGCCCTTTTTTACCCTTGTCATGTTTGCCTGGTAAGTTTCAGGGGAAAGACTGCTATTTAAAAATAGGGCCGGCACACCGACAGATTGCATCTGTTCCACCTGATCTTTCATGAGAGCGATCAAGGGAGAGACAACGATTGTTAATCCTTCAAATATTAATGCAGGGATCTGGTAGCAAAGTGATTTTCCGCCGCCTGTCGGCATGACAGCCAGAGTATCTTTTTTTAATAAGACGTTTTCGATCACTTCCTGCTGCAAAGGTTTAAAAGTTTCATAACCGAATGTTTCCTTCAGAATTTCAGCCGGTGAACTGTTCATATTTCTCCCTATTTATAAGAATATTGAAATTATACTTTAGTGCCGGTATTTCTTAATATTGAAAATTAATTAATGAAAAGGAACTAGTTTCATATTTTACAGGAAGAGAAACCCATTCTGGTATACTTTGCCATCTTTCTCAATAAAAATTATTCTGCAATTTCATAAATTGCAGTTATGTTAATTATGAACTTATTGTTATGTATTATTAAGGTGCTCCTTGAATAAAAAAGCTCTACTGAACAATTCGCGAGATCCATATGCATCCCTGAGATACCCGGAATTCCGGCTGTTATTAATTGGCCGGTTTATTACTTCATTCGGGAACCAAATGCTTTCTGTTGCCATTGGCTGGGAATTATGGATCAGAACACACAGCGCTTTTTCGCTGGGCATGATCGGGTTGGTTCAGGTTGTACCGGTGATACTTCTTTCATTACCGGCAGGTCATGTCGCTGATCAATTTAACCGCAAAAAGATCGTTCTATACACCCAAATCTTACTCGGATTATGTTCGTTGGGCCTGGCATTTTTATCTTATACAACAGGTCCAATTATTCTGATCTATTTTTGTTTGCTAGGTATTGGAATTGCACGTGCGTTTAATGATCCAGCCTCAGCCACGCTTGTTCCGCAAACAGTCCCGCCAGAAATATTCACCAATGCAGCAACCTGGAGTAACAGCTCCTGGCAGGTGGCATCTATCGCCGGGCCGGCTGCAGCTGGATTGATTGCAGCTGTTTTTACGAAAGTTTCCATTATCTATCTTTTTGATTTTATAGCAGCAATTGTATTTTTGATCATGATCAATTATATAAAAGGCAGACCCCTTGCGCTTTCGCAGACGGCAGACACACTTGAGTCTTTGGCTGAGGGGCTGCGCTTTATGCGAAGCAGCAAGGTAATCCTGGCTGCGATCACGCTGGATATGTTTGCAGTGTTATTTGGCGGAGCTGTTACATTGCTGCCCATTTATGCAACGGATATTTTAAAGGTAGGCTCACAGGGTCTTGGCTGGATGCGGGCTGCCCCATCAATTGGATCTGTGATCATGGCTTTTATATTGACGCACTTGCCGCCCTTCAAAAGAGCCGGAAGAACGCTTCTGCTGGCCGTGGCAGGATTTGGTTTAGCAACGATTGTTTTTGGTCTTTCATCTTCATTCTGGCTTTCCATGATCATGCTGGTACTGCTAGGGGCTCTGGATAATATCAGTGTCATCATTCGCGGGACACTGGTATTAACAAGAACGCCGGATGAAATGCGAGGCCGCATTTCGGCGGTAAATAGTATATTTATCGGAATTTCAAATGAACTGGGCGGGTTTGAATCCGGATTGGCAGCAGCCTTGCTGGGACCAATAATTTCTGTTGTCGGAGGCGGGTTTATGACTGTCCTGATCGTTCTGGTCATTGCCAGAATTTGGCCGGAAATCCGAGAGATGACAACGCTGGATGTTCCGGTAATTGAGGCTGTAAATTAATTATGGGATTTGGAAAAAGAATGAAGGGAACCGCAATTTAGTTGAAGAACTTCTTCATCAAAAGTTCATATATGACTGTTATCATTGAATAAAATTTGGAGCATCATATGCGAATATTACTCATTGAAGACAACAAACGTTTGAGCGATTCTCTCCGAATGAGCCTTGAGGATGATGGCTTCGCAGTAGATACAGCTTTTGACGGGCTGGATGGTGAGGAATTAGGGTTTATGGATGTTTATGACATAATTATTCTGGATATTATGCTGCCTGGTAAAGACGGGATTCAAATCTGCAAGTCGCTGAGAAATAAACGGGTAAGAACACCCATCATCATGTTAACTGCCAGGGATGAGCTGAATGACAGGGTTAATGGGTTGGACAGCGGTGCAGATGATTATCTCGTTAAACCTTTTGAAATCAAGGAATTAAAAGCGAGAATGCGAGCGTTGATGCGGCGGGAATCTCCTGAAAAATCAGGAATCTTAAAAATATTCGACTTAACGCTTGACCCGGCAGTTCATTCTGTCAAACGGGCCGGACAGGAAATTGATTTGACTGCGAAAGAGTTTGCATTGCTTGAATATTTAATGAGACATCCGAACCATTTATTAACGCGCGAAAAGGCTGAAGAGCACTTATGGAATAATGAGAATTTAGTTGCATCAAATGTTGTAGATGTGTATATCCGGCGGCTGCGAAAAAAAATTGATGATCCATTTGAAGAAAAACTGCTTGAAACTGTAAGAGGGGCGGGATACAAAATAAGGGATTCAAGGTGACCTGGATGAACCACACAAGCAGGTTGTTCCAGTTTTTTAACAGTATACGATTTCGGCTTGTAATGTGGTTCATGGTAATTTTGTCTATTGTCCTTACCGCTTTCAGTAGTTTTATTTATTACAACCAGGCGAGGGATATTCGGGGTGATGCACTTTTTCGGCTTGAACGTAAGTACACTGAAATGGAAGATGCTTTCCTTGGATCCGAGAGAGATACGCACATATTGCAGCCGACGGATGTCTTAATTTTGCTGGATTCTCACAGCAAGGTAATTTTATCCAGGGGCACGGCATCAAACGATGATGTTCTTTTATTATTGGGAAAAGCACAGAATGCTCAATTTGCGAGAAATTCTGAAACACCTAATTCGGATATTTGGTGGATCCAAAATTGGAATGGCGGAGTCTCAAATTACTGCTTCATCATCAAAGATGTTGCGATTTCAGGAGAAAAAGGCTATGTCATTTTGGGAAGTCCATTTGATCCATATGGTCTCAACAGCAGATTGTTATTTACTTTGATTTTGGGAAGTCTTGTTACATTAATTGTTGCATTTACTGGCGGATTATGGCTGGCAGACAGGGCGATGCGGCCGGTGCATACGATAACGATGGCGGCCAGAAACATCAGCGAAACAGATCTAAATCACAAGTTAAACCTGGGTGGAAAAGATGAGTTAAGCGAATTGGGGAATACATTCGATCAAATGATTGCCAGGCTTCAGGCAGCCTTTGAACGGCAGCAAAAATTTGTTGCGGATGCAAGTCATGAGTTGAGAACCCCACTGACCATTGTTAACCTGGAATCAAGCCGTGCGTTATCCGGCAAGCGAACAGCTGAAGAGTATCAACGGGCTCTTGAAGTTATTCATAGTGAGAATGAGTTTATGTCTCACATGGTTGGTGACTTATTAACGCTGGCACGGATGGATTCCGGGCAGATGATTTTTGAGAAAAAAATAATTGACCTGAGTGATGCTGCTCTTGAATCAGTTGAGAGATTACAAGGTTTGGCTGATAGAAATGGTGTCATACTCGAGACAGGAGAATTACCTGAAACAAATATATCAGGTGACCGTCAATATTTAATTCAAATGATCAGCAACCTGGTTGAAAATGGAATTAAGTACACTGAAGGTGACCGAAAGGTTGTGAAGATTGAAACCGGTGAAATGAAAGAATATTTTTGGCTGAGGGTATCGGATAACGGCCCTGGAATCCCGCCTGAGCATCTTTCGAAATTATTTTCAAGATTCTACAGGGTGGATCAGGTCAGGAACAGGAATGATGAAAATGAAGTCAGCGGTACTGGTTTGGGTCTCTCTATAGTTGATTGGATCGTGAAAGCCCATGATGGAAAGATCACGGTTACCAGTGAACCAGGCAGAGGAACCTGTTTTGAGGTCCAATTCAGAAAGATACAGTGATATAACAGGTATTTTGTAATATCAATAATTCGGGTGGAATTAATTTAATTTACTGTTATTGGAATTATGATGAAGTTTTAGAATGTGGGGTATTATACATTTTGAAATAGCAATCAGAAATTTAATTATTAAAATAATATATTCCGTAACTTTAATCATTTTTGATCGACTAAATAATCATGAGGTTTTATGCTGAGAAATATATTCCATCCTGATATTCAACGAAGATCAGCACTGGTGGCCGGTTTTGTGATGCCTGATGCTTCCCGATGTGTTCAATGCGGGATATGTTCATACAATTGTCCGATGGAAATAGATGTCAGGAGGTTTGCCTGGGAAGGTAAGCCAATTTCCAGCAGTCATTGCCTTGCGTGCGGTGAATGCGTGACCAGGTGTCCACGCGGGGTTTTACGTTTTGAACGAACTGATCTTTTTTCAGGGGTAAAAAAATGACGCTATATGTCATTATCGGATTGGGAGTAGCCGGAATTTCGGCAGCTGAAACAATACGAAGTATTGATCAAACCGGTTCAATCACTTTAATAGGTGACGATAAGCATGGTTATTATTCCAAACCAGGTTTAGCATATTATTTAACTGAGGAAGTGAATCAAGCACAATTGTTCCCATTTTCTCCAAAGGATATGAAATCAATTAATGCGCGATTTATCAATGGGAGCGTAATAAAAATCATTGTTGACGATCAACTTGTAGAATTAAGTGATGGCAGGAAAATACCATTTGATCGATTATTACTTGCTGTTGGCGCCAGGACAATAAAATTAAACTTACCCGGTGCAGCATTGAATGGCGTAATAAAACTTGATCACATGGATGATGCTCAAAAAATAGTGGAAATTGCAAAAAGAGGACAAACTGCTGTTGTTATTGGCGGCGGTATTACTGCTCTTGAATTAGCAGAAGGGCTATCTGCCAGAAAAGTAAAAGTCCACATGTTAATCAGGACTCGCCATTATTGGAGCAATGTACTGGATGAAGTGGAATCTGAGATTATTGAAAAGCGGATGGTTAAGGATGGGATTAAAATTAACCCGCTATCAGAGGTTGAGGAGATAATCGAAAATCACGGGAAAGTTGGAGGCGTAAAACTAACAAACGGGAAAATTATCAAGTGCGATATCGTTGCGTATGCGATAGGCGTTTCTCCGCAATTGGCACTAGCCCGTTCAGCCGGCATTTCCTGTGATAGGGGAATACTTGTAAATGCGAATTTACAAACAAACTTGAGAAATATATATTCAGCAGGTGATGCTGCCCAGGTTTTCGATCCAATTTCCGGCAGGTCAATTCTTGATAGTTTATGGGCACCTGCAAAGGAACAAGGAGCTGTTGCGGGATTGAATATGGCAGGAGTCGAAAAAGCGTATAAAAAACCGGTACCAGTCAATGTTACAAGGTTAGCAGGGTTGACAACGACAATTATCGGTATGGTAGGTTCCGGACGGGATGGTGAGCCATATACAATTGCCAGAGGAGACAGTGAAACCTGGCGGGAAGTTCCGGATGCCATCATCGCTCAAAATGGATTTGATATCAATCATATGCGGTTGATGGTTTCAAAACAAAAAATAGTTGGTGCGTTGTTAATGGGCGATCAAAAACTTTCTAAACCTCTTCAAGAAATCATTCAGGATGGGATTGACATTTTGCCCATTCGTGAAATGCTTTTGGCGGATAATGCGCCGATAGCAGATATCATTGCAAAATTCTGGTCCCAGGTTCATACTAATAAAATTAACTAATTTACAACTATTTTCTACTTGCACTGAAACATAATTTGATCGATAGGAGCATGTTGATATGTACAGCTCGAATAAAGAATATTTCTCGGCAAGCGTTGCGTGTATACTAATTACAGGATTTTATGGTTATGTGCTATATATAACAGGGGCAGTGCCTGCAGCGGGGGAATTATTTGGGCATACTTTAGGTATTATTGGTTTTGTCTTAATGTTAATGACTGAGATTCTTTATAGTCTCAGGAAAAGATCGCGGTCTGTTCGGTGGGGTAAAATGTCAGATTGGCTGCAATTTCATATTTTTACCGGACTAGTCGGGCCATATATGGTGTTTTTACATACTTCGTGGAAATTTAATGGACTCGCCGGAGTGGTAACATTGTTAACTTTCATTGTAGTTTTGAGCGGATTTATCGGGAGGTATATTTACACGAGAGTACCACGAACTTCAGATGGAATTGAAATAGAAACGACAATTGGAAGTCTTCAGGCCGGAACTTTAGCAAACGCCAGAAGATTATTAGCAATTTGGCACATGGTTCATATCCCTATTGGTATGGCATTATTTGTTGCTGCGTTTGTCCACATTGGCGGAGCATTGTATTATTCAACATTTTTGAAGTGAGAAAATAGAAAACGATTAAATCAAAATGGATAACCAATGAATCGAAATCAAATAGGCTGCCTTTCAAATTCTGCTATATTTTCCAGTCTCATTACCTTAATTTTAATATTAATTTTCATTTTTTTTTCAGGTGGAAAATATTTTTCGCCTGGCGGTCTTAATGCTAAGGTTGGAAAAAACATTGGTGGTGTAAATTCTCACGCTTTGATTGGCAATAAATGTGCTGCCTGTCATTCAGCACCCTGGGATTCGAAACCAATGGATGAGTTATGCAAAGCGTGCCATACTGATATAACAGCACAATTGACAAAGCCATCTTCGGCACATTCTATTATGATTGGAAAAACAAATTTGATGTGCAGGGATTGTCATACAGAGCATCGGGGAGAGAATGCATCGTTAATTGATACTGGAAGGGCTGTTTTTCCGCATAATACTGCCCGATTTTCTTTAAAAGCTCATAAAAATAATATAGACAAATCACTTTTTACATGTAAAGATTGCCATCTTAATGATGTCATGAAATTTGAGGTTGAAACTTGCAGCAACTGTCATAAAAAAATTGACGATTTATTTATTCAAAAGCATATTGTTATTTATGGAACGAATTGTCTTGGATGCCATGACGGACTTGAAACCTTTAGTAGAAAATATGATCACAACAAGCTAAGTTTCAAGGTTGAAGGAAAACATATCGGGCTTTCTTGTGAAAATTGTCACAAAGATATCCAGAAAAAGGCTGATTTTTCTAAATTATCCAGCCAATGTATTTCATGTCACAAAAATAATGATCCGCATTCCGGGAAATTCGGTCAGGAATGTGACTCCTGTCATAGCGTCACTGGTTGGAAGCCTGCTACCTTTGACCATAACCTGTCGAATTTCAAACTGACTGGTGCCCATGCAAGTACAGCTTGTGAAAAATGCCATATTAATAATGTGTTTAAGGGCACAAATACGGAATGTTCAGGGTGCCATAAGGAGCCAGCGTTCCATGCCGGTTTATTTTCAGGTGCTGCATGTTCGAATTGCCATAATACTATCCGCTGGAGCCCTGCAAAATTCAGCTTGCCCCATCCGGAGCCGTCGACCGGCGGTGAGGGTGGAAGCGGTATAAATCACGGCGGAGCTGCATGCCGTGATTGTCATACAGTCAATTTATTATCTGCTACATGTACCGCTTGCCATGACAGCAACAATCCAAGTGGTAATTAATATTATTATGTTATTTTAATCGTACTGCTATTAAATACCCATGAAAAATAATCGCCCTGGATGTTTATCGCCATTTGCCGGAATATTTTCTATAATTACTTTATTTTCAATAATAATTTATGGATTGTTTTTTGGCAGTGAGATGTTCACAGCAGGGGCAATGGGTGGAAGATCGGGGGATTTATTAGGCGGTATTCATTCTCACGCTGATATTGGAAGTGATTGCGCCCGCTGTCATCCAGCTCCATGGGATTCTGTGACCATGGATGATTTGTGTAAATCCTGTCATCAAGAAATAACCACTCAGATAACTGATTCAACTTCTATTCATGGGAAGTTGATGCAAAACCATTCTTTTTCGTGCCGTAATTGTCATACAGATCATAACGGTACAGGAAGCAGTTTGACAGACCTGAGTAATATCAGGTTTCCGCATGATATTGTTGGGTATTCATTGAATTCTCATCAAAAACATAGTGATGGAACCAACTTTTATTGCAATGATTGCCATGGAACGGATATTTCACAATTTGAAGAGTATTCCTGCCAGAATTGCCATCAACAAATGGATAAGTTGTTCACTGAAATTCATGTGAATGATTATGGCCAAAATTGCACAGCATGTCATGATGGGATTGAAACAATCAGTAAGAAATTCGAACATGGCAAATTACAATTCAAACTTGAAGGAAAACACGCCGGATTAATTTGCAGCAAGTGTCATAATACTGAACAGAATATCTCTGATTTCCAAAAATTATCTACAACATGCCTGGCGTGTCACCAAAAAGATGACATACATCAGGGAAGCTTAGGGAGTGATTGCGGCACTTGTCATAAACCATCTGACTGGAAATCTGCAATATTTGATCATAGCCTGGCTGATTTTAAGCTGACTGGTGCCCATATCGATGTTGCCTGCAGTAAATGCCATGTCAATAACATTTTTAAGGGGACGATTGGGTCATGTGCATCCTGTCATGAAGATAGCCATGCAGGCCGTTTTGGTCAGGATTGTTCAACCTGTCATTCAACATCGAATTGGACTTCAGCTTCCTTCGATCATAATCTGTCTGGGTTTAAACTTACAGGTGCGCATAATTCCGTTCCCTGCAGTACGTGTCATATAAATGGTATTTACAAAGGAACAACGGCTGCCTGTGTTTCATGTCATTCCGATCAACATAATGGCGCCTATGGACAGACATGTGAATTGTGCCATGTAACAACAGATTGGAAACCAACCGGGTTTGATCATAATCTTTCATCATTTAAATTGACAGGTGTACATATCGATGTGGCCTGTGAAACTTGTCATGTGAATAAGATTTTCAAAGGTACACCGGGGGCATGTATTTCATGTCACGCCGATCAGCATAACGGGGCTTATGGCCAAAGCTGCGAAGTCTGTCATAACAGTTCTGCCTGGAACCCGGCTTCATTTGACCATAATTTATCAAACTTCAAACTAACAGGAGCGCATTCTTCAGCGGTTTGTACGAGCTGTCATAAGAATAATATTTTTAAGGGCACATCATCTAGCTGCTCAGGCTGCCATATAGATCAGCATAATGGTGCTTTTGGCCAAAATTGTGCTGTCTGCCATGCAACAACAGCCTGGAAACCAGCAGCATTTGATCACAATCTTGCAGCTTTTAAACTAACTGGAAATCATGTTAATGTCTTATGTTCCAGCTGTCATATCAATAATATTTATAAAGGCACTTCTGCCGTCTGCGCATCCTGCCATACAGATCAACATAATGGTGCGTTTGGTCAGAATTGTGGAGTTTGTCATAGTACAACTTTATGGAAACCTGCCTCCTTTGATCACAATCTTGCTGCATTCAAACTTCAAGGCGCACACACAAATGCTGCTTGTGCAACGTGTCATGTAAACAATGTCTACAAAGGTACTTCTTCCAGTTGTGTTTCCTGCCATAGTGATCAACACAGCGGACAATTTGGGGTTAATTGTGCATTATGTCATTCTGCTTCAGCATGGAAGCCTGCAGCCTTTGATCATAATCTATCAAGTTTCAAATTGAACGGCATTCATGCGAGCACGGCCTGCGCCCAGTGTCATCCGAATAATGTTTATAAAGGAACTCCGACAAACTGTATTTCGTGCCATCAAGATCAGCATAAAGGCACGTTTGGAACTCTGTGTGCTACTTGTCATTCAACATCTGCCTGGAAACCAGCGGCCTTTAATCATAATCTTGCAATCTTTAAATTAACAGGTGTTCATGCAGTTACAGCATGCACTCAATGCCACGTCAACAACATATATAAAGGTACACCAACCAGCTGTGTTTCATGCCACGCAGATCATCATAATGGTCAGTTTGGTCAGAATTGCGGGGTTTGTCATGCAGTTACAGGATGGAAACCTGCAGCTTTTGATCATAATTTATCAAATTTCAAGTTAACCGGAATTCATTCCAATACAGTCTGTACAAAATGTCATTTAAACAATGTATACAAAGGCACACCAACCAGCTGTAATTCCTGTCACCAGGATCAGCACAAAGGGGCTTTTGGTGTAACCTGCAGCACATGCCATAATACATCAGCCTGGAAGCCGGCATCATTTAATCATAACCTGACAGCTTTTAAATTGACCGGATTGCATGCAAGTGCCGTTTGCACTCAATGTCATGTAAATAATCAGTTCAAGGGTACTCCTACAAATTGTGTTTCATGTCATACAGATCATCATAATGGACAATATGGGCAAAACTGTGCTGTTTGTCATGGCACTTCTGCCTGGAAGCCAGCGGCATTTGATCACAATTTATCCATCTTTAAGTTGACTGGTGTGCATGTTAGTACAGCGTGTACCCTGTGCCATAAAAACAATGTTTTCAAGGGCACACCTTCTGCATGTAATTCCTGCCATGCTGATCAGCATGGCGGAGCATTCGGGACGAGCTGTGTGAGCTGTCATTCAACTTCGGCCTGGAAACCGGCATCCTTTGACCACAACCTGTCAAGTTTTAAGCTGACCGGTGCGCATGGCAATGTTTCCTGCACCCAATGTCATAAAAACAATGTTTTCAAGGGCACACCTTCTGCCTGCAATGCCTGCCATGCAGATCAACATGGCGGAGCATTCGGGACGAGCTGTGTGAGCTGTCATACAACTACTGCCTGGAAGCCGGCTTCGTTCAACCATAACCTGTCTGTATTTAAATTGACAGGTGCGCATGGGAATGTGGCCTGTGCCCAATGTCATAAAAACAATGTGTTCAAGGGCACACCTTCTGCATGTAATTCCTGCCATGCTGATCAGCATGGCGGAG
>CAZBRI010000039.1:1043-1596 GCA_964494055.1 uncultured Anaerolinea sp. | reverse complement strand
CATTCGGGACGAGCTGTGTGAGCTGTCATTCTACTTCAGCGTGGAAGCCTGCCTCATTTGATCATAACCTCTCAAGTTTCAAATTGACGGGTGCACATGGTAGTTCCGCTTGTACACAATGTCATAAAAACAATGTGTTCAAGGGCACGCCTTCAGCCTGCAATGCCTGTCACTCTGATCAACATGGTGGTGCATTCGGGACGAGTTGTGTCAGCTGCCATTCAACAACAGCCTGGAAGCCCGCTTCGTTCAACCATAACCTGTCTGTTTTTAAATTGACGGGTGCGCATGGGAATGTGGCCTGCGCCCAATGTCATAAAAACAATGTGTTCAAGGGAACACCTTCAGCGTGCAGTGCCTGTCATACCGATCAGCACGGTGGAGCATTCGGGACAAGCTGTGTCAGCTGCCATTCAACTTCAGCGTGGAAACCTGCATCTTTTGATCATAACCTCTCAAGTTTCAAATTGACGGGTGCGCACGGTAGTGCCGCCTGTGCACAATGTCATAAAAACAATGTGTTCAAGGGCACGCCTTCAGCCTGCAATGCCTG
>CAZBRI010000039.1:0-943 GCA_964494055.1 uncultured Anaerolinea sp. | reverse complement strand
TCACTCTGATCAACACGGTGGTTCTTTTGGGACGAGCTGTGTCAGCTGCCACTCTACAAACGCCTGGAAACCTGCATCCTTCGACCACAACCTGTCAAGTTTCAAGTTGACAGGTGCACATGGCAATTTGTCCTGCGCCCAATGTCATAAAAACAATATATTCAAAGGCACACCTTCAGCTTGTTCGAGCTGTCATTCCAATCCTGCCTTTCATTCAGGTGTATTCCAGGGAATAATGTGCTCAAGCTGCCATAATACTTCAAAATGGATTCCAGCTAATTTCAATCTTTCGCATCCTGAACCCAAAAATGGCGGGGATGGCGGAAGGGGTGTAAATCACGGAGGCGGCGGCTGTAGAAGCTGCCATACATCGAATTTGATGTCCGCTACCTGTACAAAATGCCATGACAGTAATAATCCTGACGATTAACAAGAAATTTTATCTAAAAATATTTGGAAAAAATTTGATGCGCTGTAATCAAATAGTAACTTAAGGAAAAGTGTGAGGCGATACAGCTTTGTAATCTTGTATTAATAATAAACTCGTGACTTAATTCAACATGATTCGGGATGTCTGACAATTTTATTATCTGATTTATTGTCGTAACATTTGTAAATGGTTTCAAATTCTGAAACACCACTATTGTTACTCCTTACTGATAGTCAAATAAAAGCTGATCGTTTGATGGCAGCACTTTCGGTGGATGATTACAATTTTCATAGGGTGGATACAACCTCCACAAAGATTCAAATTGAAGGGGTAACTGAGCCTGAACTCGCGATATTGTGGTTTCCTTACTCTTCTCCGGATACTCTTCCTGAGTTGGAAACACTTGTCGCTGAGGCTCATGCGCTCGGGAAAACTAATCCATTACCAGTTCTGCTCATCATCGATCAATATGGAGCACATTGGGTGGAGCCAGGATTTCGGCTGGGTGTCGCT
>CAZBRI010000038.1:0-13282 GCA_964494055.1 uncultured Anaerolinea sp. | reverse complement strand
TCGGGTGAAGAAGCGGTTCATGATGTTTTTCGTACATTTTTTTTATCCTATTAATAAGAATTTTATTGTTCTGACCAATTCTATACCACTTAAGGCATCAATGGTAATAAACACTTATTGAAAACTAAAATTTCCAGTACCCAAATTTTAATGTTCAAAATCGAATTTGGATATACAATAAAGAATGGTCAGAAAAGTCTTCTTTTCATCTGCATCTCGTTCATTTCGTTAAAACCTTGCGTGTATAAAAATATTGTGATAGACTGGAAGGGATCATGAAGTCTGCCTTGCTTATCGTGACTGCACAAGCAAGCTTTGGCGTACTTGTACGTGACGGGCTTGACCCAACACGCTTTGACGTCTTCAGCGCGGCAGATCTCCTGGAAGCGGAATACTATGTTCGGCAGTACGGCTGTTTTATGGTCCTGATGGATGTTGAAAGCGAAGAACAGGAACAGGCAGTACTGGAAATTGGTTCTGCATTGCGCAAAATTTCAGCAGAACTCAAAATGGTGGTGATGTGCGGTGCAGGACAGGCAGTTAAATTTGCTGAGCTGGCACCGGTGACAACGATCTCGAAGAGCACATCCCTGCCCGATCTCAGCCGGTTGATCGAAAGATTATCGGTATCCGACTCACCGAAAGTTATTGTGGACGACAAGATGCCAGAATACGACAATAGTGAGCGAAAAACAGACGAAATCCAAAGCCAGCTCTGGTTGACCGATGTCAGCAGGGCTGCTCAGCAGTTAACCCAGCTGACCCTCGAATCAGCTGCCCAGGCGGCCTTCATCACCCGTCAGAATGAGCTGTGGGCATATGCCGGTCAGCTTTCACGGGAAGCCGCCCAGGAACTCACCGGTTCCATTCAGCGCTACTGGAGCACCGAAGGGGAAAGCGATCTTCTGCGCTTTGTACGCCTGCGCGCAACTGAAGCCCAGCACATGCTCTACGTGCGCAAACTGTCGCATGATATGAACCTGGCGCTGGTCTTTGATGCAGAAACCCCCTTCAGTACCATCCGTTCGCAGGCTGGCCGGCTGGTAAAGAATATGTTTGATAACCCCGCTGCTGAAAATATGGCTGCCCGGAACCCCGAAACCAATCTGAATGCTGCCCCGCTGGACTTGAGTCACCTGGAACAGGGTCTATTCCCGGCATCTTCAACGTTCTCAGAATTGCTCGGCAATATTCCCCTGCCCAACCCGGCACGCAACACCCTGAATACAGGTCTGCCGAGGGAAGGGACAGCTTCGTTCCCCGAAAGAACCCCCAACGCTCAACCGCCTGCTTACGGCGGTCAGGGCGGTATCACACCCGGCGGACAGTTCCCGTCCAACCCGGATGCCGGACGAATCTCGTTCCCATATCAGCAGCCCGCCGATCCTAGGCGCGGACAGCCGGGGATGGATGAGCCGTTTAACACGCCATATGCCGCCGCTGATGGTCAGCAGCCCCGTGACCAGGTGGATATGGGGATGACCCGCAAACAAAATATCCCGTATGATACCGACGCTTTTTCGACCGGCCGATACCAGCCTGTTGATGAGCCATCCGACGGCGGGCACCGCATTATCGTTGAATCGCCGTCTGTCACACATGTCAACGTATCCTACGCCTGCCTGCTGATCCCGCGCCTGGAGAATCATCACCTGGTGGGTGATGCTGCCACCCGGCTGAACGAGTGGGTGCCGCAGCTGTGCGTGGCGTTTGGCTGGCGGCTGGAGTACATCTCCGTCCGGCCCGATTACCTGCAGTGGATCGCGCGCGTTCCGCTCAACACGGCCGCTGGTTACGTGATCAGCATGATCCGTAAACACACCTCGGAGCGTTTCTTCAACGAGTTCCCGCGCTTCAAAGCCGAGAATCCATCCGGAGAGTTCTGGGCGCACGGGTTTATCGTGCAGGGCGGCTCACAGCCGCACCCGCAGAAGCTGATCCAGGATTTCATCTGGCAGACACGTATGCGCCAGGGGTTAAGGTAAGTAATAAATGCGAGACACCCGCCAGGGTAACCGGCGGGTGTCTTTTTTGTTATTGGAGGTTTTACTATTGAAAGAAAAGTGAAAAGTTTATTACTTCGTAAGTATTTTCAAGAATATGTTTATCACTCAAAATAATAACTCTAACCCAACGGTGATAATAACTCTAATAATTCTTCACGTGACCAACGGGAACTTCCTCGGGTAGCTGCGTTAATTATTTGATTTGCCATCCCACGTTTTTTTGAAAGTAAAAGTTCAATTTTTTCTTCCATTGTCCCCTGATTCAATACCTGGTAAACATAAACTGTTTTATTCTGACCAATTCGATGGACACGGTCAGTTGCTTGATCCTCAACTGCTGGGTTCCACCAGCGATCTGCATGAATGACATGATTTGCGGCTGTTAAGTTTATTCCGTAACCAGTTGCCATAAGACTTAATAGGGCAACTCTGGCTTTTCCGTTATTAAATATATCTATGTATTCTTGCCGATTATTTGTACTACCATCAATTCGAATATATGAGATACCTTTTTCCTTGATAGCAGATTCAAATATTGAAAGCATATTCAGAAAATGACTAAATACAACCACTTGTTCATTATCATTATTTATTTCTTCAATTTTCTCTATCATCCAATCAAATTTTTCTGAACGGTTATATATAGGATTAATTTTTCCAGTTAACAATGCTGGATGATCGCAGATTTGTTTGAGTTTTGTCAGTACTGGCAAAACACTGAAAGAATAATTCGATATATTTCCATTAATTATTTTATTTCGCAGACCGGTTATTTCAGCCTGTAAGCTTGCATAAAGCATTCGCTGTTCTGAAGTAAGTGTTACCCATTCTGTTATTTCAATTTTTTCTGGAATATCTGTTGCAACATCTTCTTTTTTGCGTCGAAGTAAAAAAGGACGGATTCTCTTTCCCAAACGTTGTGCTGCACTATCATCACCTGATATTATCGCCTGTTCAAAAACATTTTTAAATGTTCCTTGTTTACCGAGATGACCACGCATCAAAAAATCGAATAATGACCACAATTCTGATGGTCGATTTTCCACAGGAGTTCCAGAAAGCGCTAGACGATGTGCAGCATTTAATGATTTAATTGCCCGGGAACGATGTGAATCTGGATTCTTGATTCGTGTTGCTTCATCGAGGATTAAATAATAAAATGGAATTCGCGCAAAAAAATCAGCATCTTTCGTAATAGTTTCATATGTTGTAATTACGATATAAGGTTGATTTGACTTCAAAATATTTTTATTACGATTGGATCCCTGATACAAGTGAATATTCACAGTCGGAAAAACCCTCAAGATCTCCCTCTCCCAATGAATTAGAACTGATTTTGGGGCAACTATTAAGGAATGATTGATATTATTTGTATCCTCAAGCAAACCCATTCGCAATGCAATTAGGGATTCCAAAGTTTTTCCTAACCCCATATCATCTGCAAGAATACCATGTAATTGATTTTGTTTTAGCCAATGCAACCATTGAATTCCGCCCCTTTGATACGGTCGAAGGTGTAAATTTTCATTTTCCAAATGAGATTCAATTTCCGCTGGCAAAGAAAATTTATGATCTGGTACAAAACCAATGAGTTGATCTAAAAAATCTTGATAAGCTTTATCAAGTTCGCTTCTACCACCAATAGAATTAATAAATTCTTCCAAAGTTGCGAATTCAGAAACTGGGACCCTAAATCCAAACTCTCCAGATATTGCATTTAAATCTGATAATTCCTGCTCAATTTTTGAATAGTTTTTTTTATCGAATGCTATCCAAGTAGATGGTTCAAGTTGGATATATTTCTCATTTTCAGCTTTTGCTTTTTCTAGAATTGATTGAGGAAGATGGAAACCAGATGATTCAAAGGTTATATTGAAATCCAACCATCCTGCTGACTCTTTTTTCACTGTGACTACGGGTTTAAATTCACTATTGATGATCCGAATTTGATTTACGCTATCAGTTAATACTGCATTCATTTCCTGTTTTAAAACAATTAAATCCCTCTGAAAAAATTCAGGGATCTGGTGCAAAGGAATCACTTGATTATTATTTTTTAATATTTCTTTTTGCTTAAGTTTAATTTTAGCTAATCGCAAAAATGTATTTTTAACACGAATATATCGGCCATCTAAACTAGTTTTGATCTTATCATCACTCAATAATGGTTTATCAGAACCCAAATCAAATCCAGTTTCGATAATCAACCCATTTATTGGATCAAAATTCACCCTTGCGGTCGGAGCTATTTCATCATCCACAATCGAAACTTGTTGCGCCTGTTGAGTTTCTTCAATATTATTTTTTCTTAAGTAATTAAGGATAAATGGCTCAATATCAAAAACTAGAGTTCCGTCTGTTTGTACTTCTGGGTTCATACTTTTAAGCGCTAACAATATATGGCGATCTTGTTCCTGCAGATTGAAAATTATTAGTTGATTATTCACTAATCTTTCTTCATGATAGCCATAGGAAGATATTTTTCGAAAATCAATTTTTTTTTGGAATTCCCCGTCTCTTTGGATTGCTATTTGAACCAAATGGCGGCCTATATCATCTACATCTACTTTATATGAGATCAATAATGGTTTATAAATAGTTTTATGAAATATTGTTTTTATTTGATCGAACATAATATTATTGACTCTCTTTCAGTATATCTGTAAACCAATCCGGAACCGGTTCCCATACAGCAAAAACACCTCTCTGATATGAATCTAGATTTTCATTATTTATAGAAGATGACAAAAACGATAAAATAAAATCTTCTTCACTAACTTTTTTTAATTGGCTGATCACATTTTGAGACTTCATAATCATTGGATTAAGGCGCTCTCGTAAAGAAATTAACACTTCTATGTTATTTTTTATCTCGATTATTTCTTGTTGAATATTAGCAATTATTTCTTTTTTCCCAGGAAAATCACTACCAAGCATTATTGGGATCTTCTTCTCATATTGAACAATCCAATAATTAATACTTTTTTGTTTATTTTCACCAATTCCGGTCACTATCATTGATGACCTTCGTAAATCCGCAATGTGACCCCGAAACACTTTTCTGATAATTGCATTTGCGAGAACATTACCAATACCATGAACTTCAGTCAAGTGATTAATAACAATTTCCCTCTCTATCGCTTCTTTCAATTTTATGCTTCGTTTTTTCTCTATCTGATCAATACTATCCTTTGCCGTTTGAATTTCCCGATTTGTTCTATCCAGTTTGATTTTTAGTGATTTTTCCGCGACTAATAATATTTTTAATTGTGCTGTTCCACGAGCATTTTCATACTCAATATGGGCAAGTCTTTTCAATGCTTGTTTCTTTTTCCACTCAATTATTGGTTGTAATACAGACATGAAGAATTTATCCATATCTTTTCCTCAATATTTTGGTTTATAAAATTTATCCATTTTTTATTTTATTGGTTGATATTCAGGCCAACTTTTTGCAATAATGAGTTATTTGAAGTGACAATATCACCCCCAACCCAATGATTATTTTATATTCGATTTTTTCAATTAGTGTTTTTCCCGCCAAATTCATTTGTTTCAGAACCAAGGTAAATTATCCTGCAGTAGTGCGTCCGATCTAAAATTTTGTGTCCAACCCCGATAGCTTCAAGCCATGCCTTTTTTGCGATCATTGCCTGGAAGAGAGCATCTTCGGGTGTTTCGCCGAAGGCTGAACAAAATGCAAGATCCGGTATATCGGCGATGTAACCTTCATCTTCTTCACTATAAAAAATGTTGATGTGATAATCTTTCATAATTAATAAGAGTATATCAAATTTACCCTATTTAACTTAATATTTTTACCTTGTTAACATTCCTAATTATACAACTTTCTACCGAACCTATTTTTGCTTTTTCTAACTGGTTTTCGTATAATTCATACATTCTTTGGCTTTATGCGAGTGGTTTTTGTTTTTGCAGGCATAAATACAACCTCAAAATCTAAATTATGGTAAATTTAACCTATGCCCCCTATCTTATATCTTATTGATGGACACGCCCTGGCTTACCGGACTTTCTTTGCCCTGACGAGCGGTACTGTGAGTACGCGCTGGCAGACTTCGAAAGGTGAGCCGACTGCCGGCATCTATGGTTTCGCCACGGTGCTGATGAAACTACTGGAGAATGATCACCCGGATTATATTGCGGTGGCTTTTGATACCGGTAAAACTTTCCGCGATCAGATATTCCCTGAATATAAGGCAACCCGGGCCAAGATGCCGGATGACCTGCGGTCACAGATAGAACGTATCCGGCAGATGGTGGATGCATTCAACATCCCGCGCCTGGAGATGGAAGGCTTTGAGGCGGATGATGTGCTGGGCTCGATCGCCAAACAGGCAGCGGCCCAGGGACTGGGGGTGAAGATCATCACCGGCGACCGCGACCTGCTGCAGCTGGTGGGAGATCACATCATGGTCAGCCTGCCTGAAGGCGGTAAGCTCTCCGACTCACGCGATTATATGGACGATAATGATGTGCGCGAGCGCTTTGGCGTGCCGGCTCACCTGGTGGTGGATTACAAAGCCCTGGTCGGTGATACTTCGGATAATATCCCGGGGGTAAAGGGCATCGGTGAAAAAACCGCACTGACACTTTTTGAAACTTATACATCGCTCGATGATATCTATGCGCATCTGGAAGACCTGACACCAAAGGTACGGGGCAAGCTGGAAGAAAACAAGCCGATGGCATACCTGAGCCGCGACCTGGCGCAGATCCATACCGACCTGGACATCAAACTTGACCTGGCTCATGCCAAAGCGGATCAATTCGATGTAACCGAGGTTGAAAACCTGTTTAAAGAGCTGGAGTTCCGTACACTTGTGCCACGGGTTGCAGCCCTGCCCGGCGGTCCGCTTTACGGCGCACCCCGCCCAACCGGCAGAAAAACCAGCGGGCAGATGTCCATGTTCGGGGAGGCAGTCGAAGCCGCACCGGTCATTCAAACCCCGCACAACCCGCCCAGTCTCGAAACAATCATCGTGGACAGCCGGGAAAAGCTGACCGAACTGGCCGGCAGCCTTGAAAAAGCCCGGGTTATCTCATTCGATACTGAAACCACTTCCACAGACGAAATGCAGGCCCAGATCGTGGGCATCTCACTGGCGGTCAAGGCCGGCAGCGGGTGGTACATCCCGGTCGGGCATGCCGAAGGCCCCAACCTGGCGCTGGATGATGTGCTGGATGTGATCGCGCCTGCCATGACCGATCCGGCCATTCAGAAGATCGGCCATAACGTGAAGTACGACTACCTGATCCTGGCCAGGCATGGATTACGCGTTTCACCGCTGAGCTTTGATTCTATGATCGCTGAGTGGCTGGTCGACCCGAATTCGCGCAACCTGGGATTGAAAAATTTGGTACTCGCCCGCCTGGGTGAGGATATGACACACATCGAAGCACTGATCGGGAGCGGTAAAAAGCAGATCACCATGGACAGGGTGGCTGTCAGTGCCGCGGCACCGTATGCAGCCGCCGACGCTGAGACATGTATCAGGCTGATGCCGCAGCTGCAGACCGAGATCAAACGCGACGGGCTGGAAAAATTGATGTACGAGATCGAAATGCCGCTGGTGAGCGTGCTTGCCGAGATGGAATTCCTGGGCGTGAAGCTGGACAAGGAATTCTTCAGCGCGTTTTCGGTCGAATTGACCAACGGCCTGGCCAGCCTGGAAAAACAGATCTACGAGCTGGTGGGCAAACCATTCAACATCAACTCCACCCAGCAGCTTTCCGACATATTATTTACGCGGCTGAAACTCACCCCGCCGGACCGCGGCAAGAAGACTGCCAGCGGACATTATTCCACATCGGCGGACGTGCTGGAATATCTGCGCGGTCAGCACCCGGTGGTGGACCTGGTGCTGGAGCAGCGCGAGCTGGCAAAGCTGAAATCGACTTACGTGGATTCGCTGCCAGCGGCGGTGGATCCCAATACCGGCCGGGTGCACACATCCTACAGTCAGACCGGCTCAGTGACCGGACGGCTTTCGTCGAACAACCCCAACCTGCAGAACATCCCGATCCGCACCGAGACCGGCCGCAGGGTGAGAAACGGCTTTATAGCCGATGAAGGCAACGTGCTGCTCTCGGTGGATTATTCACAGGTGGAGCTGCGTCTGGTCGCCCTGATGGCCGGGGACCAGGCTATGCTGGATGCCTTCAGAGCCGGGCAGGATATTCACGCTACCACGGCAGCCGCAATTTTCAACATCCCGCTGGAAAAAGTCACCAAGGATCAGCGCCGGCATGCCAAAGCCATCAACTTCGGCTTGATCTACGGCATGTCATCCTTCGGGTTGACCCGTACGACCGACCTGACACTGGGTGAAGCAGAAAACTTCGTCAGAACTTATTTTGAACGATTCCCGGGTGTCAAACGTTACCTGGATGAGACCAAGAAACTGGCAGGGGAGCAGGGCTATGTCAGCACGCTGCTTGGCCGGCGGCGTTATTTCCCTGCGCTGCAGAGCAAGATCAACGTACTGCAGCAAAAGCGGGAAGAACGCGAAGCCATCAATGCGCCGATTCAGGGCACTGCGGCTGACATTATGAAGATCGCCATGCTGAAGATCACCCCCGCACTGCGGGCGGCGGGACTAAAGGGGCAGATGCTGCTCCAAGTTCATGATGAGATTGTGATAGAATGCCCATTCATTGAACTACCTGAAACAGCCAGGGTCGTTCAGCATGCAATGGAAACAGCCTACCCCATGGATATACCTCTCAGTACCGAGGCAAAATCCGGTTTAAGCTGGGGCAGCATGAAGGTACTTTCATAATTTATTAATTTGTTTACCGGCTAAATATTGGATGGTGTATGGCAGGACGCGAAGATATATTCAAGCAATCCATGAACGAAGGTCACTCTGCGGCCTGGGACCAGAACTGGGAGCAGGCTGCAGCTGCCTATGCCCGCGCATTAAATGAGTTCCCCGACCATGCCCGCGCCCTCAACAGTTATGCACTAACACAATATCAGCTGCAAAAATTTGAAATGGCTCTCAAGGTCTACATCCGGGTGGCAAGGATCACACCAAAGGACCCGGCAGCCTTTGAAAAGATAGCACAGATCTATGAACGGCTGGGAAATTTAAAAGAAGCCGTGCAGGCAGCGTTGTATGCCGCAGAGTTAAATATCAAGCTGCAGGACATGGAAAAAGCGATAGAGAACTGGAATACCGTTCTGCAGCTGGACCCGGAAAACATGCAGGCACATTCACGGCTGGCATTGAATTATGAAAAGAGCGGGCGGAACCGCATGGCAACCGGAGAATTCATTGCTGTGGCGAGTATCCTGCAGTCAGCCGGCGATCAGCAGAAAGCGCTGGAAGTTCTCGGGCATGCCATACAATCAGACCCGGTCAGTGAAGAACTTCAATATGCCATAAAAATGGTTAACAAAGGTACACCTCTGCCCAAACCTCTGCGTCCAAGGGGAGGTACCGGCCCATTGCGAATGGCTGCGGTGATGGAGATGGGGCATCAATCCAGCATGAATGAACAGTCTGACGGACAGGACCCGATCCGGGAAGCGCGGCAGACGGCCCTGAAAGTATTTGCAGACTATTTGTTTGAAAATACTGATGCCCAGAATGAACCGGCAGCGCGCCGGGGAATTTCGCTGGTTATCACCCCGGAAATGCCGGCAGACCCGCAAAGTGAACAACATGCACGAATCGTAAAAAACCTGAGCGACACGATCGATGCCCAGGCAAAAGAAAATGAAACCGCTGCCATCGTGGAGCTGGAGAAAGTGCTAAAGGAAGGCTATGCCGAACCAGCCGCCCATTATGACCTGGGGCTGCTGCTTTCCACCACCTTCCGCATGGAAGATGGTTTGCAGCACCTGCAGCATTGCGTCAATCGGAAGGAATATGCCCTGGCCTCCAAGTTATTGAGCGGGCGGATCCTGGTACAACTGGGAAAGGTTAAATCAGGTTCGATGGCCTACCTCGAAGCACTTCAGCTGGCTGATTGCTCGATTGTCGATACTGCATCGTCAGAACCCTTGAAACAGTTGTACGAACCGTTAATCGATTATGTTCGGGCAGAAAAAAGCGCTGAACCGCTAAAAAAATTATGCGAGAATATCGAATCAATGCTGGTACGCCCAAAATGGCGTCTCTACCTTAAAAAATTGCGGGCTGATCTGCAGCCAATCGATGGACAGCTGCTGCCGGTTGCCGAGCTGATCATCCCTGCACAATCCAGTCATGTGCTGGAATCGATGAAGCTGGTCCGTCAGATGGCAGAAAACACGCACCTGCGTTCAGCTGTAGATGAGGCCTTCAGAACCGTTCAGTATGCCCCCAATTACCTGCCGCTTCACCTATTGATCGCAGAACTGCTGCTGCAGGAAGGACACACCGACGAAGCCATCGTCAAATTGAATGTAGTCGCCAACACCTTTATTGTCCGCGGTGAACCGTCACAGGCCATTATCGTTTTACGCCGGCTTTTGCAGCTCTCCCCGATGGATATACAGGCCCGTGACCGCTTGATCAAGCAGCTGCTGGACAGCGGAATGGAAGATGATGCCATTCAGGAATACATGGAACTCGCCGATATGTATATCCGGATCTCTGAGCTGGATCTGGCCCGGACGGCGTTCAGTACAGCGCTGCACCTGGCCGGCCTGCCCAACACACAGCAGCCCTGGAGTGTCAGCATCCTCGGCCGGATGGCGGATATTGATATGCAGCGTCTGGATTGGCGGCAGGCCATCCGGGTTTATGAACAATTACGCACACTCAACCCTGATGATTTCAGCGTGTGGCAGAACCTGATCGAGCTGAACCTGCGGCTGGACCAGGTGCCGCAGGCCAGGGCGGAGATCGAGGCGTTTATCGGCTACCTGGAGCGCAGTCATGCCGAACTGGTGATCCCCTTCCTGACCAAGATCAAGGACGGGCACCCGGATCTGGTGATGGTTGAGTGCATCCTGGCTGAACAGATGCACAAGCAGGGACAGACAGCTGAAGCTGTGGCGATGCTGGATGCGCTCGGTGACCGGCTGCTGGATGCTGGTGACAAGAGCACCCTGCGGACCGTGGTGAACCAGATCCTTTCGATGAATCCGCCGAATGGGGATGATTACAGGGAACTATTGAACAGGTTATAAATAATTTTTTGTGGATTTTTTTGTGCGGTAAAGCTGCACAAAAAAATCCACCTGCGGGGGAGTGCAAGGTTTGGCTTGAGATTTTTTCGGGATAGATGAATTAAGCCAGTTATCAACAATAACAAAAAACTCAGAATATATTTGAGAGTAAATGTATATTTAATGTGAATGATTATTTTATTACCGAGAAGAAGGTAGCATTTTTATTGCACTTTTCAGAGATTGAGATGTGTTCTAGAAACCAGTTAGCGTTTTCTTGAGATTCTACTTTGACCGTTTTAAAACGGGGGATTCGATTAATATTTCGGGGCTGCAATATCCGGGGTTGATGATGTGAACACGGCCGTCGTATCAGCTGGAGCGCTGTAACACGCAGCCTAGTTATTTGCATGTTTTTTCTCATGCCACGGCAATTTGAAACCCCTATCTTGAATCTGCCCGCTGGTTGGCAGTATTACACCGCATTGTATCCGCGTAGCTGTGGTCTTACAGACCCTTTCCGGGCCGGCAGGACCTGCCATTTTACCAATTCTCCCCTGCAGATCCAGGCAGTCCGTACCTGCTGGAGCCCGGGAGACCTGGTTAATGGTCCCCGGACTCCGGCAGAATTTCATTGATGGCTATTATTTCTGGCCGAAAACAACATCTGCAGGCATGCCGGGTTTGAGGCTGCCACCGGTGTTATCCAGCTTGAGTTTGACGGCGAAGACGGTATTTTTGCGTCCTTCAACGGTTTGAACGTTACGGGGGGTGAACTCAGCCTGGTCGGCGATATAGGTCACGACTGCACTAAAAGTCTGCCCGGGGAAGGAATCGACCTTTACGGAGGCCTGCTGACCAATGGCGACTTCACCGATGCGGTCTTCAGGGACGTAAACGGTGATGGTCAGTTCATCCAGGCGGCCGAGAGTCAGCATTACGCCGCCAGGGTTGACCACGCTGCCGGGTTCGGCGACTCGGGTCAGGATCACTCCGTCGACAGGTGCGGAAATGGTGGTCTTGGCAATCTGTGCATCGATCAGGCTGATATTTGCCTGTGCCTGGCTGACAGCGGCTTCTGCCTGGGCTTGTGCGGCTTTAACCTGTTCCAAAGTGCTGCCGGCAGCAGTCACAGCCTGTGATTTCAGACCGGTTTCAAGCACTCGGCGATAATCCAGGGCGGTATAGTATCTTTCCTGGGCAATGCTCACATCCGCCCTGGCAACCAGCACATCGGAGGCACCCGTGGTGGTGATGGCATCATAATAGGCGGTTTCGGCGTCTTTGAGGGCAGCCTTGGCATCATCGTAGAGCGTGTTGCTGGCATCAACCAGGCTGGCATCCAGGCTGCTGAGGTTGTTCCACTTGGAATCCAGTCCCTTATCATTCAGCCGCTTATCACGGGCAAGCAGGAAAAGCTGGCGGCGGGTCGCGGTATCCAGTGTTTTGGCATCTCCCACCCGGTTATAGAGGTCATAGGCAACATTATAAGAAGCCTGGGCAGCGGATAAATCGCTTTCCAGCTTAATAAATTCCGCGCTGCTGGCGTTTTTCTGAACGTTGGCGAGTTTTTCCTGTTTTTTAGCCAGGTCTGCCATGGCAGCATCCACTTCTGCCTGTGCGGCGGTAATCTGTTCGGACTGGTTGTAATACCAGAGCGGCAGGCTGAATTCTTCCGGCTGGGTTTTATGCCAATCTCCAGTGCGGGTACCCTTGTCTTTTGCGAGGGAGGTGCTCAGGGTAATGTCATATTGAACCCGGGCAGAGGCGACAGCTGCTTTGGCAGCTTCCAGGGCAGATTGTGCCGTCTGCAAACCGGCAGCAGCCACATCGCGCTGGGCTTTCAACAACACGTTGTCCAAAACAAAGAGGGCATCACCAGTTTTAACGCTGTCACCTTCAGACACTTTGACAGCCTGAACCTTTCCAGCCAGCTCAGAGGCAATGGAGATCTCGGTGGTTTCAACAGTTCCGGAGGCGGTCAATGTGCCGGAAGCGGTTGTGACCGGCCGCAGGTAGAAATACCAGTAACCAGCACCTGCGAGTGCAGCGATCAGAAGCAGAATAATTACGGGACGAGCTTTGGATGCATTCATGGTGAAATTCCTTTTTTTATAAAATCGTTAATCTTGTATTTTACAGAAACAAAATT
>CAZBRI010000037.1:0-13334 GCA_964494055.1 uncultured Anaerolinea sp. | reverse complement strand
CCATCCATATCAGGCAGACCCAGATCGAGAATGACCAGGTCGGGGCGTTCAGTTGATGCAGCATGGATGGCTTCTTCTCCGTTGGAAGCTTCGATGATCGTATAATTGCCGCTGAGCGATGCATTTAGAAAGCGGCGAATGGGACGCTCATCATCAACCACCAGGATGCGGGATAAGTTATCTGTCATACTTCACCATTATAACGGAAGCGAGATGGTCATCACGGTCCCGCCGCCATCCCGATTCTCCGCCCAGATACGACCTCCGTGCGCTTCAACTATTCCTTTACAAATCGCCAAACCAAGACCTGTTCCGCTTACCTGATCGGGACGCTGAACACGGAAAAATTTATCAAATATTTTATCCAGATCTTCCACAGGAATACCCATTCCGCGGTCCAAGATACTGATCTGTATCTCTTTTTCAACTAGCTGTGCATGAACATCCAGCGGAGATTGTTGAGGCGAGTATTTCAGTGCATTATCGATCAAATTCGTCAGCACATGCACAATCAGAACGAAGTCCAGGATGACCAGCGGCAATGAATCCGGGGCTGAAACGTGCACCTTCCGGCCAGCGAGCCGGTCATCCATCTGCCCGATCGCAGTACCGATAATATCCTGGACATCAGCCGGATCACGCTTTACTTTAAGTGCGCCTGCTTCAAGCCGGGTCATATCCAGCAGGTTGCCTACAAGGCGGTTAAGACGGTCAGCTTCTTCACGGGCAGTTTCCACCAGGCTTTGCCGTGCGGAGGAGGCAAGATTTTCGCCTTGAGTTTCCAGGGTCGTCAGGGCACCCGTGATCGAAACAAGGGGTGTCCTAAGATCATGAGAGATAGAGTTCAACAAAGCATTCTGCAGCTTCTCAGCAGCCTGAAGCAGTTTGATCTGCCTGGCTTCCTCTGCAAGCCGGACTCTTTCTAAAGCTTGTGCGGTTTGATTGGAAAATGATTCCAGAATTCTTCGCTGATCCGGATTCAATGGAAGCACGGGATCCAGCGGTTTGATGCTGAGAACCCCAACAGTATGACGGGATGTTTTAAGCGGCAGGAACCGCGGCTCCGCAGAAGGCAGTGTGTTGGTTCCAAGCCCGGCCGGTTCAGAATGCCGGTAACACCACAGGGCGAGATTAATTTCCGATTCACCCGGGGCGGCCTGCTGAGCATCATTATCCAGGTAAGGAATGATTGAATCACCGTCCGGTAAATAAACTACAACATCCCGGCCGAAATCGGCTTCCAGGTGTGTTCGAACAGCCTTTAGAACTGCTTCGAGACCATCTGCTGCAGCCAGGTCACGGCTGAGAGAATAGAGAAGTGCAGTGTCCGCTTCCCGCCGGCGGGCCGATTCTGCCTGTTCACGGGCACTTACCGCCAGGGCGCTGATCACAACCCCTACCAGGAAAAGTCCGCTGAAGGTGATGAAATATTCGGTGTCAGATACAGCCAGGGTGTAATACGGCGGAACAAAGAAAAAGTCGAAGGCTGCCACACCAAGAGCAGAAACCAGGATGGCAGGCCCGCGCCCCAGGTAAAATGCTGCGATCATCACCGCGAGGAGGTAGATCATGACCAGGTTGGTCGGCGAAATATCCAGTTCCACAAAATATCCCAGGCTGGTTGCAACGGCCGTCAGTAAAATTCCAAGAAGATATTTATTCAGCGAACTATGGACCCGCAGCGGGTTTTCTTCGGGAGGAATATGTGCAGGTTCTGGACCGGCAATGACAGCGATGTCAATCTCACTGTGGTAGATCAATTCATCTACCAGGGATCCGCGAAGCAGATCAAACCAGCGCGGCCGTGTGGGTTTACCGGCAACGATTTTGGTGGCGTTATGCTTTCGAGCAAAATCAATGATCGTTTCAGCGATTGAACTCACCGATCCGCTGGCTGTGATGACGTGGGTGCGGGCACCCATTTCTTCAGCCATGTGAAGAATCCTGGCAATCGCTTCCCTCTTTTTTGGAGTATGAGACAGCAGCATGGGTGTTTCAACATATACCGCGATCCATTCTGCATTTAATTCATCGGCCATACGCCTCGCAGAACGGACCAGGCGCTCCCCTGCCCGGCTGGGACTGATACAGACCACGATCCGCTCGGCTGCTGCCCACACCTGTTCGATCGAGCGGGCTTTCATATAAGACAACATCTGTTCATCGACCCGATCAGCTGCCCTGCGCAAAGCCATTTCACGCAGCGCGGTAAGATTGCCTTTACGGAAAAATTTATCGATAGCCAGGGCAGCCTGTTCAGGGACAAAAACCTTCCCTTCGCTCTGGCGGGCGAGTAATTCATCCGGCGGCAGATCGATCAGTTCAAGCTCAGCCGCTTCATCCAGTACTTTATCGGGGATCGTTTCACGAACCTGCACACCGGTGATCTGTGCAACCACATCATTCAGGCTTTCCAGGTGCTGAATGTTGAGGGTGGTATAAACGTCAATTCCAGCATCAAGCAGTTCATTCACATCCTGGTAACGACGCGGATGCCGTGCGCCCGGAGCATTGGTGTGCGCCAGTTCATCGACCAACGCCAGCTTTGGGTGCCGCGCGATGATGGCATCGACATCCATTTCTGGGAATGTGACCCCTGGGTGAACAACGCTTTTGCGGGGAATGATCTCGAAACCGGCTGCAAAAGCGTCAGTCTCAGCCCGCTGATGGGTTTCAATATCCCCGATCACCACATCCAGGCCTTCAGCCAGACGCTGCCGGGCAGCTTCGAGCATGGCATAAGTTTTGCCAACACCAGCTGCGTAGCCCAGAAATATCTTGAGCCTGCCGCGGGGAACAGGTGGTGATGTATTTTGATCCGAGGGAATTCCGGGTACCAGGGGTTGGTTATTGGAAGAGAGAGACATGACGAATTGAATCATACTACTGAATTAGCAGGTTTATCTATTTCGGCAGAAATTAATTTTGAGTGTGAAACAATAAAAGGAATAGGGATGGCTAATGGGAATCTCGAAGCAAAATTTGCAAGCGATGACATGGCAGAAAGGAACGCTTTCCAAAGTCAGTTCGATTGGAAAAAATCTGGCCGAGGTTATTCGGGTATGCTGTTGTTTCAAGAATCATTTATCAATTGACTCATTGGCAGCAAAATAATACACTTTAATAAACTCAGTTCAAATAACCATACAACCTGAAACAGATAATAAAATGAGGAATAATTATGAAATTTGCTGCATTTGACATTGAGATAGCAAAGGAAATAAAGGATGGCGGGAGATGGCAGGATGCAGCCCCTTTAGGAATCAGCTGTGCAGCGATGGCTTTCAGTGATCGGGATGAACCTGTTTTCTGGCAGGGAGTCCCAAGGATGACAAAGTCAGAATGCCAATCCATGTTTCTGCAGATCCAGCAGTATGCAAACGAAGGCTTTACGATTGTGACCTGGAACGGGTGCGGGTTCGATTTTGCTGTTTTGGCGGATGAAACAGGTATGGTAAATGAATGCGGGAAAATGGCGATTAATCACGTGGACCTGATGCTGATTGTAACCTTTTCAAAAGGCTGGTTTCTCAGCCTTGATAAAGCGCTTACAGGGGCAGGTTTAAAAGGAAAGAAAAAAAGTGTCACTTTGAGCAATGGGACTGTATTGGACGAGATGGGCGGGGAAAAAGCCCCGCGGTTATGGGCAGCTGGAGAACAACAGGCCGTGCTGAGTTACCTGCATGACGATGTGGTGGAACTTATCAAGCTGGTGAAGGTGATCAGCAGCACAAAAAAACTTTCCTGGATAAGCAATCGAGGCAGCCGTTTATTTGTTGATATACCATATTTCAAAACAGTGAAAGAATGTTTTGATATTCCAGAACCGGATGTATCCTGGATGAAAGATGCCCCTAAACGCAGGCAGTTTGTGGATTGGATCCCGGCCGGGATACTTGATATAAAAAAACGGTAATCATTATGGCCGGTTTCAATCAAACACCAAGGTTTTTGCTGCGCCTGATCAATTTGCCGCCGAGAATTCTTTATGCGGTTGGTCTTGGTCCGGTGATTGGCAAAATGATTCTGCTTTTAACCACTTCCGGACGGAAAACAGGCAAAAAGCGCGTCACCCCGCTGCAATATGAGGAGATCGATGGGAAAATATACGCGGGTTCTGCGCTCGGTCAAAAAGCAGACTGGGTTGTAAATATTCAAAATAATCCAAGGGTGGAAGTTAGAGTAAAGTCAAAGATTTTTTTAGGGAGAGCAGAACTGATTGCTGATACCAAACAGATTACCGATTTCCTTGAGGAACGGCTGAGGAGACATCCAAAGATGATCGGTGCCATACTGAGGTCAGATGGCATCCGAAAACCTTATGAAAGAAAAGCGCTTGAAGAATATGCTGCAAAATTGACGCTGGTTGTGATCAGACCTGATACCGGTATAAAATAATTTTTCACTCTTTTATGTTGGTGGTCTGCATTAAGAAACAATTTTTCTTTATAAATCACAGAATTATGGAGGCGTCCATTATTGAATCCCCTTTATAAGTGGAAACAAATAGCATAAAAATGCGGGGACAATCGTCTCGATACTAAACAATAAACTTTCAAATCTATTAATTGTTTGTTACCAATCAGCCATTATTAACCATGTATAATGACGATTAATACTTTTCCCGAGAATGCCGTCTTTAAATTCGAGGAGCAATAATCATGTCAGTATGTAAAGGCTGCGGCGGAAGTTATGATAATAATTTCCAGTTTTGTCCTTATTGCGGAAGGGAAACCCCCAAAGCACCAACCTCTGAGATCATTATAAAAGAAGCGGTTCCGGTCAATGCCTGCCCGGTCTGCCAGCGAAATGACAGGGCGGAAAAGGTATCGGTTATTTATAAAGGCGGCAGACGGGAAACTTCCATGTCAGTCCCTGTGACAAATATTGAAACAGATTCAAATGGAAGGACCTATTCGTCCACATCCTATGAAACCGTGGGCGGACTCAGCCAGACAAAATTATCTGAAGAGCTGGCTCCTCCAGCCGAACCGCTGCTCAAACAATCCATGGGGCTGTTTAGTATCTTCGGCCTGGTAGCAGTTTGTGGTATCCTTCCATATTTTATTGGAACTTATAATTTCAACTTACCGGAATCGATTTATTGGATTATATTTTTTGTTTTATGGTTTGGGATTTCAATATTAATTTATCGGTATATGAAGAAAGAAGAAAATAAAGAGAAACTGGAATACAACACAGTTTTATTCCCCGCCTGGGAACGGGCAATGGAGACCTGGAAATCTTTATATTTCTGTCACAGGGATGGGGTTGTTTTTATTCCAGGGAAAAATTGGAGTGTGTCACTTGAAAGATTAGAGGATATTTATAAATAAATCCAAGCTGCCAAAACCATCAAGTTCATCAACCATTTATATTTATCAATACAAATGTTATTTCTAAAGCTGATATTAAAAGTACAAATATCTACTAATTGGATGTTAGTTGTAAAACAAGGAATAT
Source organism: uncultured Anaerolinea sp. (assembly GCA_964494055.1). GTDB lineage: Bacteria > Chloroflexota > Anaerolineae > Anaerolineales > Villigracilaceae > UBA5195. Next base: position 7,871 of record CAZBRI010000037.1, on the reverse strand, counting down.
ATTCTCATCCCGCAAACTGGACAAGTGAGGTTTGAGGTTGTACTGAATGAAAATAGTTATGTCCAAACGATATACACTTGTGAAAATGGCGCGTTTTAGTCTATTGTCAATTAATGGTTGGAAATGATTTTATAATTACGAATTAAATAAAAACCGGTCAAATCTTGTAAAGGAAATGACCGGTTTCAATTTATTATTTTGGCTAAATATCAAAACTCGTTGAGAAATGTAATCTCTGGATGGCCATCAACCCCGGCATTTGCCATGGCCGCTTTAAGCTCAGGTGAATTGACAAAGTCCTGTGCATTCTTTAAATTCTCCCAGGTATTCATCACAGTAAGTTGATTATTATCCTGTGAGTCATGATAAACCTTTGCTGAAAGTTCCCCTTTAGAAGTTCTTAATCCTTTATTTAAATCAAATACCTTTTTCCATGCAGCATAATCTTTAACATGATGTTGAATTAACATTGTTACCATAATATTTCTCCTTTATACCAATAAAAAAACATCTTCAATCAAATATTTTGCACTAACTTTACCTTTATTATCTATATTATAGCGAGAGTTATCCGGAAACCATTAGAATGAGGTTAGTGTTATGCTGAAAGAAGGGTGATATTTTTTTGAAAATCACTGATTATAAAAAATGTGATGAGACAGAGGTAGCAAATGGAACCTAAACAAAAGAAATGGAGAATGGTCATAAAAATGTACCGGACCGAATCTTTGGATAAACAAACAATACGATTAAGGAAGAACAAATATGTTTCCTCCAGAAAATTGTTTTCGGGTCAAACATTATCGAAACCGATCAGGAAATAAAAGCCTACCAGGTACAGCCGGATGGATTACAATCCAGCCACCAATGGAGAAAAAAGTGAAAAACAAACTTTTTGAAATATTCCTGCCTGGCAGGATAGACAATATCAACCGGGGTTCGAGGATCCCTGTATATATTTTTACTTTATATGCAATTGTCAGCGTCATCCGAAGCCTGATTCACATTTTTTCTGCCGATGGCGGGGCAGGGTCGATTGCAGGTATGGATCTCAGCGTCAAAGGGGCGGATGGAATAATTTTTGCATTTGCCCTTTGGGGGAGTTCACAGTTATTGCTGGCCATCATCCAGCTCCTGGTCGTTTTCCGTTATAAATCACTTGTGCCATTCATGTACTTTTTATTGATGATTGAAGTTTTGCTGCGGGAAATGATCGGAAAGATGAAACCGGTATTATTTTCGCATACGCCTCCGGGTGCCATCGGAAATCAGATTATTCTTCCCCTGGCTGCATTTATGCTGATATTTTCATTGTGGAGTGCTTTGAAGAAGCAAAAGGAAGCCTGATCAGATTTTGTAGAATGTGGTTGTCAGCGTCAGACCTTTAAATTTACGATCTCCCCGGAAAAACCGGGGAGATCGTTTTAAGAGGAGAGAAGAATAGCGGTTTATAGACCTTTTGCAAGGTGGTAATACAGATCATTCCAGCGGAGTTTTTCTTTAAATTCCTGGATGCGGGTTTCTTTATCTATGACCAGGAATTCAATCCCGGCCATTTCGGCGAAATCACGCAGGTGCTCGGCGGTGACGGAATAGCTGAAGCTTGTGTGATGGGCTCCGCCAGCGTAGATCCAGGCGGCGGCGGCAACCTTGAGATTGGGCCGGGGAAGCCAGAGGGCACGGGCTACCGGCAGTTTTGGCAGAGGCTGATCCGTTGGAACAACATCTACAACATTAGCCACCATCCGGAAGCGCTGACCCATATCCATAATCGAGGCACCGACTGCAGGGCCGGTATTTGAGTCGAAGATCAAACGCACGGGATCCGCCTTGCCGCCGATTGATAAAGGCAGGATATCCAATTTTGGTTTCTTACCTGAAGCGGCAATCGATTCACAAATTTCGAGCATATGCGCGCCAAGGACTTTATCCCCGGAGGCGCTGAAATGATAGGTGTAATCTTCCATGAAACTGACCCCGCCCTTGAGGCCGGCAGCCATAACCTTCATCGCGCGAACCAGGGCAGAGGTTTTCCAATCCCCTTCCGCGCCAAAACCATAACCATCACGCATCAGTCTTTGGACGGCCATTCCTGGAAGCTGAGCCAGTCCATGAAGATCTTCAAAAGTGGTGGTGAATGCTTTGAAATTACCGGCTTCCAGGAAATTGCGCATGCCGATCTCAATCCGAGCCCCTTCGCGGAGGGAAGCATTACGTTCTGCACCGGGCTTCAGCACCGGGGCGACATCATATTCATCCATGTAAATCTGAACAAGTTTATCGATCTCAGCATCGCTGACCTGGCTGACCACTTTGACCAGATCCCCTACACCGTAGCCGTAAACATCATATCCAAATTGGATCTGGGCGGCAACCTTGTCGCCTTCTGTAACGGCGACATCCCGCATGTTATCGCCGAAACGGGCGACTTTTCCGCTGCGAGAATCTGCAAAAGCGGATGCAGCACGTGTCCAGACGCCGATACTGGCCTGCACGTCTTCATCCCGCCAGAAACCAACAACCACCTTCCGGTCCAGGCGCAAGCGGCTTCCAATGAAACCAAACTCCCTGTCGCCATGGGCTGCCTGGTTCAGATTCATGAAGTTCATATCAATCTCAGACCAGGGAATTTCACGGTTGTACTGTGTGTGCAGGTGGAGGAAGGGTTTATTCAACAAAGTCAAACCGCTGATCCACATTTTTGCAGGTGAAAAAGTGTGCATCCAGGTGATCAAACCAATACAATTTTTTGCTGTGTTAGCTTCCTGGCATAAATCGCGGATAGCTTCAGGTGTTGTAAGCACGGGTTTGAAAACAATGGTGACTGGGATTTGGGCAGATGCGCCAAGAAATGCAGCCATCTCGCGTGAATGTTCAGCGACCTGTTCAAGTGTTTTTGGACCATAAAGATGCTGGCTTCCGGTCACAAACCAGACTTCATTTTGCTTAAGATCGATCATTCGTTCATCTCCTTTTTATTGCAAAGCAGTCGATTTTTCTAAAAAAATGACAATAATTTTTGGGTTTATTGCCCGTACACTTTTGTATAACGGGCATGCAATTTATCAACATCTTCCTGCGGGATTACATCCGGTTTGCCGATCTGCATCGCCATCCAAACAGTGGCGGCAGCATCCTCGGTCATCACCGCAGCCTTTACAGCAGCCTTTGCAGTTTTGCCGATCGTAAAAACGCCATGATTCTTAAGCAGGACGGCGGGGGATTTACCGATACTCTCCACAACGATCCGGCCGATCTCATCATCACCGATCAAAGCGAATCCGCCGCAGGGAATCGGGCCGCCGAACTCATCACCCATGGCTGTCAGGACACAAGGTATTGGCATGTTCACGGCTGCAAATGCAGTGGCGTAGCGAGAATGGGTATGCACGACGCCGCATACATCCGGTCTATGCTTATAGATGTACAGGTGACTGTACACATCAGAGGACGGTTTGAAATTTCCTTCAACCATCCTGCCTTCTATATCCAGCACAACCATATGTTCAGGCTTCATCTCTTCATAACGGATACCGCTGGCTTTGATCAAAACCAGGCCGGTTTCATTGTCCCGGGCGCTGATATTCCCGCCGGTCCAGACAACCAGGTTATTCCTGGGAAGTTCCATGTGAAGCTGAAGCAATTCTTCTTTTAATTTTTCGAGCATAATTTCTCCGGCAAATGATTTCCAACCATTAAAAATTGATTACCTTTCGAATGAAGCTGCAGGATCATTTACTGTTGAGCTTGATCTCTTTCAGACGTTTCATTACATTATTTTCACCGCGTCCGAAATAATCATGCAAAAGCACATACTCAGCATATATTTTCTCGTACACCTTCTGATTTGCCGGATTCGGAGAATACATTTCATTCTTGAGGTGCGCCATTTTCTGAGCAGCATCGTAGATCGAGTCATATCCGCCGTTAGCTGACCCGGCAACCACTGCCCCAAACATCGCTGATCCCAGGGCGGGGGTTTGTTTGGATGCACTTAACCTGATAGGAAGACCGATCACATCTGCATAAATCTGCATCAGGAGCTTGTTCTTTTCGGGCAAACCGCCGCAGGCGACCAGCTCATGAATGGGGACACCATTTTTCTGAAATGTCTCGATGATGATGCGTTTACCGTAAGCGGTGGCCTCGATGAGTGCCCGGTAAATTTCTTCAGGTTTTGTTGCCAGGGTTGCCCCGATGAGCAAGCCGGTCAGGTCCACATCCACCAGTACCGACCGGTTCCCATTCCACCAATCCAGGGCTAATAATCCAGATTCACCGACCTTCAGGCTGCCAGCTTTTTCTTCCAGCAGCTGATGGATATCCATGCCGCGGGATTTAGCTTCTGCCATGTAGGTTTCCGGAACACAATTTTCGACGAACCAGGCAAAATGATCACCAACACAGGATTGACCGGCTTCGTAGCCAATAAAGCCAGGGATGATCCCTTCATCAACATAACCGCACATGCCGGGGACGATATGTTTTTCCTTACCAAGAACCATGTCACAGGTGGATGTACCCATGATCATCACCATGCGGCCCGGTTCAGTCACTGAAGCAGCCGGTACAGCCACGTGCGCATCCACATTGGCAATAGCGACTGCCGTTTCAGCGAGTAAACCTGTCCACTCAACGGCTTTTGGCGATAAATGACCGGCTTTCCCGCCGATGGGTTTGATATCGGTGGTCATTTTTTCTTCGATCACGTTGGCCATGGCCGGGTTCAAGGCACCAAAATAGGCCTTTGATGGAAATCCTTTCTCTTTGGACCACAGGGCTTTATAACCTGCAGTACAGCTATTGCGGGTTTCTACACCGGTGAGCTGCCAGACCACCCAATCCGCCGCTTCGATCAAACGGTCAGCTGCGGCATAGATCTCAGGGGCTTCATTTACGATCTGCAGAGCCTTTGAGAAGAACCACTCAGATGAGACCTTTCCGCCATAACGGTCGAGCCAGTCTTCACCCATCGCACGAGCGGTCTCATTGATTTTATCGGCTTCAGGCTGGGCAGAATGGTGCTTCCAGAGCTTCACCCAGGCATGCGGTTTATTTCGAAATTCGGGCAGGACACAAAGCGGCGTACCATCTGCCTTTGCTGGCAGCATGGTACAGGCGGTAAAATCGATCCCAAGACCGATCACATCTTTTGGCGAAACCCCGCTCTGTTTTAGAACAGACGGAATTGTATGTTTGAAAGTGCGGATATAATCTTCCGGATCTTGTAAAGCCCAATCGGGCTCCAGCCTGACACTGCTTTCAGGAAGTTTTTCATCGATCACTAAATTTGAGTATGGATAAACGGCTGTTGCCACTTCATGTCCATTTGAAACATCCACCAGTACAGCCCGCCCAGATTCCGAACCAAAATCGACACCTATCGTATATTTCGCCATCATGCCTCCAGATTTAAGCAATCTTAATGATTATTTTTAAACCTTCTCGCTTTTCGGCTGAGACAAATGCCTCAGCTGCCTGCTCCATAGAAAAATGAGCCGTTACAAGCGACTTTACGTCCACCAGCCCCCTGGATACCAGATCAATGGCCCGCGGATAAGTCAATTTCATCCGTCTGACCAGCTTTATCGTGAGCCCCTTACGGCGTACAGTACTGGCCGTCAGGATCGTTTGATCATCTGATGGGATACCAGCCAGGATCAATTTTCCTCCAGGGATGAGCGCATTGACAGCATCATTTACAGCAGCCTGTTCACCCGCTGCATCAAACGAGATATCAGTACCCCGGCTATTTGTGAGAGAAAGAATTTGTTTTTCGACCGGTTGCCCATCGACCAGAATCACATGGTTCGCGCCAAGCGCCCGGGCGGCATCCAGCCTGTGAGGCAGTTTATCCGCTGCGAGAATATTTGCAGCACCTGAAAGACGTGCGAGCTGAATGATCAGCAGCCCGATCGGACCGCAGCCAAAAACTCCAATTGTCATCCCTGTCCTGATATGAGCCAGGTCTACTGCATGGATAGCCACGCCAAGCGGTTCGAGCATCGCGCCATCATCATCAGATAAAATAGATGGTAGCGTAAAAAGACATTCAGAATTCCAGACCATATTCTCGCGCAGCGCGCCATCTGTAGAACCATGCCCGGCAAAAATAACATCCGGGCATAGATTTGGATGTCCACGCAGACAATATTCACACTTCCCGCAAGGAATGGAGGGGTCAACAGCCACACGTTCACCATTCCGCTCACCGCCATCGATGACTGCTGAGAATTCATGTCCGAGGATCAGCGGGTTTGACAATCGGGAATCACCTATTCCCTGCTCCGAAAACCAGTGCAGATCTGAGCCGCAAATACCGACTGATTTGACCTTAAGCAGCTCTTTACCCCGGGTTAAAACAGGGGATTTTTCCTCGTGCAGGCGAATATCATGCATTCCATGTAGTCTTAAAGTTTTCATTAATAACCTTGATAATCGACCGGGATTTTACCGTTACCGTTCCCGTTATCGTTCACATTTTATTATAACAAAGGTATAATAAAAATAACAAGAGTAAATCCAACATTAAGGCAGCATTATGCTAAAGCGAAGCGCACAAAAAGCAACCATAAAAGACATCGCAAAAATGTGTTCCGTTTCAACACAAACGGTCAGCCGCGTCATCAATAAACGACCGGATGTTTCAGCAGAAACCCGTATCGCTGTTGAAAAAGCGATCTCAGAAATGGGCTATCAACCCAGCATTGTCGCCCGCAGTCTGGTTCAACAAAGAAGTTATACCCTCGGGTTCATTACTGCCGGTTTAAAATATGTGGGTGTCTCATTAACCCTTAACGGCATCACTGAACAGTGCGAAGTATCCAATTATGCATTGCTGCTTAAAGAACTGACCCGATTTGATACACCCAATATTGTTCCCGTAATTGAATCCCTGATCTCTCACCAGGTGGAAGGGATCATCTATGCAGCATCTGAAATCAATGAAAATGTAAGAAACGTTCAGAATCAATTACCTTCCTTTTGCCCGCCGATTATTTTTCTAAAATCACATTATGACCCCCGTTTTATTACACTTAATATTGATAACCAGGGGGGTGCTCAAAATGCTGTGGAATACTTGTTGTCCCTGGGCCGCAGAAAAATCGGATTGATCACCGGACCGCTTGAATGGCATGAGGCCCGGCAGAGGAAACAGGGCTGGGAAAATGCATTAATTCAGGCAGGTATCCTTGTAACAGATGAACATTGGACGCAGGGAACCTGGTCCTCATCCAGTGGTGATGCTGCTTTTGCTGCTTTGATCCAAAAATACCCCGAAATGGACGCAGTCTTTGTCAGCAACGATCAAATGGCATTGGGCGTACTCCATTATGCCAATGTCAATAACATAAAAGTGCCGGAAGACCTGGCAGTGGTCGGTTTCGACAACCTGGCAGAATCAACCTTTTATAGTCCCAGCCTGACCACAGTGACACACCCACTCAAAGAACTGGGAATCCTGGCTGTAAAAACCCTGCTGGCAGAGATCGAAGGGGTCGAATCACCAATTTCGGGCAATATATATACAATGAAAACAGAATTGATGATCCGGGACAGCACACCAAAAAAGGCCGGTTGATTTTCAACAGCATTACTAAAAAAAATTAAACTGGCTGCCGATTGTAAAGGCAGCCAGTTTTGATTTTATGATAAATAAAGAAGATTAACTCTTCTTTTTGTTATACACATCAAACAATACGGCGGCGAGCAAAACGAGACCTTTGACCACTTTCTGCCAGTCGATGCCCAGGCCCATGATCGACATACCATTGTTCAAAACACCGACCAGGAACGCTCCGACGACTGCACCGATCACTGTACCAGATCGGAAGAGCGTCGTGTAGGGAAAGAGTGTTCAGAGCCGTGTA
>CAZBRI010000036.1:0-13426 GCA_964494055.1 uncultured Anaerolinea sp. | reverse complement strand
AAGCCATCACGGTGATCCCCAATGATTGAAATTCCTGCTGCTTGCAGTGCAGCCGGGACTCGGTCATTCATATTATCACTTTCCATCACAATTCTGACCACCACCCCTCTGTGTTTTGCATTGATCAAGGCCTGTTGAACAGAATACAAACTCAAACTATAAGCTGCAACATCAATTGAAATTCGTGATTTATTGATCGCATTGACCAGTAATTTATCCAAACCATTTTCTTCTGTATAAGCCGCAGGGTTTTGGGGGTCTGTAAAATAAATACTGTAGTTTGGTCCATTATTTTCGTAACCGATTTTTACCAGGCTATTTTCTGAATTACCAGAACTATCTAATGTCTGAGTTGGACCATTAAAACCAGTTTCATTTGTACCAGGTATTTCATTATTGACCGGTAATGCGCTTGAACAAGAACTTACCAATAAAATTGATAATAAATAAATTATGAATTGAGTTTTTATTCTGTTTTTAAATTCAACTATTACCTTAAAATGAATCTTCATTTACGCCTCAATCTATCGATTAAAAATGACCAGGACATTCACTGGTCATTTTATTTTCCAATAATATCAAAAGGGAGACAATCATTTAATAATTTTTATGGCAATATCCATAATGCGGGAGCAGCAAGATTTAATTGAATTTGGACTGACTTCACCATATCTCTTCTCTCTGCTTCAAGACCCATGATAATAAACTCCACCATTGGACGCACATCTTCCCTGCTGAGTACAACCGGCAAAAAAGGTCCGATCTGTCCCTGCATGATGGAGACTGGCTCTTTTACTAGCTGCATTCCTAAGTTAATTAATTCATCCAGGCTGCAGCTAAAGGCTGGCACAAAAAAAGAACGCGGTTTTTGCCAAAATTCATCTGCTTTTCGGTTCTCATTTCCAGAATAAGTCTCCCTCGAAACTGATACTATTCCCTGGGCTGCCCAAAATGGCCGGCCTTTTTCTCCAGGTTTAATTCCACCAGAAAAATGGATTTCCAGGGGCGAAATTCCTGATTTTTGGGTTTCATCCAGCTGGGCAGCCTGTCCACAATTTGTGCATAACCAGGCAACTTCATTCATTTCTGAAATAAAGGGTGTCTGGCATTTAGGACATTGAAGTGGCAGCAAGACCGGCAGAGTCATAAGGAGTTACCTTTACCTGAAGAATCAATTGTGGACATTGCCGCCTTAAACACGTCATTGATATTCCCGCTGGTGAATTGTTTCAGATCGAATTTAGCCCCGCCATATTCATATTGCTCACCATATCTAAATGCTCTATAGGCAAAAAACATCAATCCTATACCGATAGCAAATACAGCAAGCATAAAGCCGAATGGATTATCATTGCTGCTCGAATTTGAGGAATTCGATAATATTAATGCTGGAACATCTACAATCAAAAAAGAACCTATTGCCATGCCCGCAACAAGTGCTGCAGCCCTGTACAAAACATTTCCGGGCGCTTTCCCATAAAGCACTTTCCCTGAAAAACCATCGGCCACAACCTGGAAAGCTCTCTCCTTATAAAGATATCGAATCACCCATAATGGATAATAGACAAGACCAAAACGCTTATTAATAAATCGAACAAACAATTGAGATATTCGGTTCAAATTTGCAGCACTGGAAACTTTATCTTGAAATTCCTGCTCAGCTGCATGTTGGGCATCCGAAAAAGATCCCACCGGTTCGAAAACCATTCCATTTGAATGAAGCACATCTGTGTCAAAATGTTCAAGGGGTTGGTCAGTCAAACTAATTTTCTGAACACCAAATTCTCCAACATCACATGCAGCACCTGTCCAAACCAACTCCTGGACTAATTTCACTTCCCTGGCTTCATACCTCTTGTTATCACCGCTCCCCACCTGTTTTTGACCAAAGGCCCAGCCTAAAGCTTTCCCCCATAATGCCCAGAACGGGAGATATGCCAGGAATACTTCGGTTACTTTGGACTGTGATCGAACATCTCGTGCAATAGCCATATTGCTAAAAAATTTCGGTAGTCCCTGGATGGCCTGGTCACGGCTGGTTTTCACAGGGACCTGGTATCGCAGAATACCTTTATCACCATGAACGATTGATCTCAAATCACAAAAAGGACAATGAACAATAATATACCCTTCTGGAATTTGAATTACACCGCCGCAGCGAGGACAAGCAAGACCTTTTGACGTTTGAGATTCACTCATACTTAAACCTTTGAAGCGACCCAGCTAGCAAATGCAAATAGTAATGGGGCCGCTACAACTCCCCCACCCACACAAATCATCGCGCCTAATCCGGTAGAAGCACCGTTATTCATTGTTAAGAAAACTGCAAAAATACCAGCCAGGCACATAAATACAAAAGAAGCTGCACACCCTGCCGCCATGTATGGTGCTTCTGCCTTTGCAGGGAAAATATTAGCAATTGTTTTTCCCGTCCCTGCTTCAACCAGGGCGGTATACATGTTATTTTTATAACCATATTTAAATGTATAAACAGGAATATGGACAAGGGCACTTTCAGTAATTTTCGCCTGGTCTATTTGTTTTGATCCCAGCCATTCCAGTGCTGCTGTCAATGGGACTGTTGGCTCAATGGATTGAGAAATTATAGAATCATCAAATTTACGCAGATCTCCTGCAGGTAAACTGAGTGATCGTAATTCGGTTACAGATGTTGCTGCTGCTGGCTCCAGATAGATTTTTTCAATATCCCCATTCTTCACTTTAAAAAACCATAACGGAAAATACTGGAAGGTTTGACCAAGTATTTTTGACTTTTTATCCAGGTCTTTTACTGTTGAATTACCAGCCATCCAACGGGAAAGCGATGCAGCTGCCTGTTCACCATTCAAAGTCGATGACAGGTACCAATGGAAGACAACTTTTGATTTATCCAGGTAAACCGTAGAATTGCAATATGGACAGGATAAAAATAATTGCCCTTCATCAGGGTGAAGTTCACCGCCGCACTGGGTGCAGCTAAATACTGAAAAATCTGATTCTGAATTTGAAATCACAATAAGTATTTTATTACAATAGTATTTTTTTTACCAATATTTCTTGTTCAAAGATAAAATGAGCAAAGAGTATAATCAATTCATTGAATAATAAATCTGACACCGCTAATAAACAAATCGCCAGGGCAGCCGGTGTAATTATGCTTGCATTTGTCTTGAGCAATATCGTTGGCTTGGTCCGCCAAATACTTGTTTCCCGGGTTTTTGGAACGAACCAATCACTCGATGCATTTTATGCTGCCGCCACCTTTCCGGATTTGCTTTTTAATCTTTTAGCTGGGGGAGCATTGGGGTCGGCATTTATTCCAACTTTTACAGGTTTCCTAGCCAATAATGATAGAAAGAATGCCTGGAAGCTTGCATCAGCAATAACTAACCTGATGATTCTTGCCTTGAGCCTTGTCAGCATCCTGGCGGCATTTCTGGCACCAACACTGGTCAGTAAAGTCATTTTTCTTTTTCGGCCTGATCTGGATCCGGCATTAAAAAATCTGACAATCGAACTTTTACGTATTATTCTCATTGCTCCCACAATATTTGGTGTCAGCGGCCTGGTAATGGGCATATTGAATACACACCAAAAATTTTGGATGCCAGCCCTTGCTCCGGTATTCAACTGGATTGGCTGGATACTCGGGCTCTTTTTCCTGGTACCTCGCATGGGTATTCAAGGTCTCGCATGGGGATATGTTCTTGGAGCAATTCTACATTTATTAATTCAGCTGCCGGGATTATTGCAGCTTGAAGAAATTCACTTCGATTTTTCTTTCGGAATTAATAACCCCGCCGTTCGAGAAGTCGGTAGACTGATGGCTCCCAGGCTGCTGGGAGTCGCGGCAGTTCAAATTAATTTTGTCATTAATGCCATGATCGCCTCCGGGCAGGGAGAAGGCAGCCTCTCAGCCATCAATGTGGCCCGAATGGTGATGACTATGCCACTTTTTGTGATCGCCCAAGCGATTGCTACCGCGGCATTGCCCACTTTTTCTGCCCAGGTTGCCAGCGGTAAACAGGATGAAATGAGTTCATCTCTGGCTGCAACCCTGCGCGGTGTTTTATTACTCGCAGTTCCTGCCAGTGTAGGCCTGATCATGCTCAGGCAGCCGGTGATCACGATGCTTTTCCAAAGAGGCCAATTCGACTCAAAATCAACAGAAATGGTTGTATGGGCATTACTTTGGTATACAGCTGGTTTGGTTGGGCACGCAGTTGTTGAAATATTGTCACGTGCATTTTATGCATTGCATGATACAAAAACCCCGGTGACAATTGGCATTATCGCAATGGGATTGAACGCAGTTTTTAGTTTCGGTTTCTCAATGTTATTTTTGAATATTGGCTGGATGCCGCACGGCGGATTAGCCCTGGCTAATTCTTTTGCTACAGCCCTGGAAGCTGTTTTATTATTAATTTTTATGAGCAAACGCGTGGGTGGAATACATGGAAAAGAAATAATGGACGGTTTACTCAAGTTTAGCTTTGCATCTGCAGGAATGGGATTGAGTATTTATATCTGGCTGCAAATCACTTCAAATCAAAACTCATGGCTGGCAGTTCTTGGCGGGATTTGCATTGGAGGATTGGTCTATGGAATCTTGTTGTTAATGATGAAGGTTTCAGAGTTGAAATTGGTTATCACCTCCATTAAATCCCGTCTCAAGAGATAATACTTTACGATAATTTTCAAAATTAAGCAGAAGGGAGGAATTACGAACCATCGATACTTTATGAATATCAACACTTTTTAGTGATATTTTTTTTGAATTTTCCAGTAAAAAATCAGAATTGATTTAATCAAATTTTCACGCAAAATAAATTCTTGAGCTCAAACTATTTAATAAATTTTAGGCTTTTCCCGCCTAAATCGGTGTGATATTCAAAATTTTTATTATCAATACTTAAGATGATCAGGTAACCTGGGGTAACCATTTGTGCACACATGATCCCGGGCTTTTCAACCCCCAGGCATGCATCCGGCCATTCGACAGAACTGACCTTAATAATAATGATTTCGTTTATTGATTTGGAAAGCCGGGTTGACAAATCAGCCCTGGCTGCGAGCACTGCTTCCGGATAATTGGTTTCTTTAAAAGGGGTATTTATCGGAGAAATTTCAACAGTCATTATGGTCTCAAGTGTAACCGCCGGGACCATTTCAATATTCTTTTTTACTGTGACAGTTTCTGCTTTTTCAGAGTTGGGTAATTCTGATTGGCTGCAAGCGGTCAGCAGCAAGGCAAAAAATAATATCAGGATCATTTTTTTAGTTTTCATATTCTCTCCTATATTTTATAGACGAAATTAATTATCAATAGTTCCTATCAATAATTATCTCTCTCACTAATAAAAAAGGACCTCTCCTGAATATCCCAGGAAAGGTCCTTAAGATTTTAGTCATCAATACAATTGAAATTAACCGATGTATAACCAATACAATATACCAACAATCGACCCAAGAAGGAAACCACCCATCACTTCCATAGGGGTGTGTCCAATGACTTCTCTCAGTTCCTTATCAGATATTGGATGGCCTGCGAGCAATTCATTGATCAAAATATTTATTTTTTCTGCATGTCTTCCAGCTTCACGGCGGACACCGGCAGCATCATAGATCACAATCATGGTCATTGCAATTGCAATTGCGAAAACGGGAGAATCAAAACCATTATGCAGACCAATTGCCACAGTGACACCTACCATTAACGAGGTGTGAGAACTCGGCATACCGCCAGCGCTTAATAAATACCCCCAATTCCACTTTCCCCTGCGTAAATACTCTAAGAATGGCTTTAACAATTGTGCCATCAACCATGCTGCAACGGCTGTCATCAGGGACGGATTTTCAAATATTTTTGAGAGCGGCATTTCAGACCTGACCTTGAATTTCTTTTTGACTATCCAGTCCCAGCTGAAGGACCTTCAGCTCTGCCTTTTCAAGTAATGAAGAACAGTGTACTGCAAGAGTTTGAGCTCGTTCATACATTTTTATGGATTCATCCAGCGCATGACTCTCCGATTCCAACGCAGAAACAAGGGTTTCTAATTCTTTAAACGCAGCTTCAAATGACATTTCTTCAACTTTTTCTGGTGATTGGGCCATTATGCCTCCTCCAAATATGTTTCCTGTACACTTACATCCAAACTGCCAGCCGCCAGCCGTACATGTAAGCTGGTCCCCGGCAAAATATTTTTTGAAGAATGGATAATTTTCCCATCAATTTTCCGGCTTACTATCGAATATCCGCGTTCCAATATACTTAATGGATTTAATGTACCCAGGCTCTGATTTATTCCTCTCAACCGGGTTTTTTCTAACATTATTGTTTGGTTTATTGCCCGGGAAGATCTCAATAACAAATCATCAATCCGTTGAATTTGATCATGCAGCAATCTATCTGGTGATAAATACCTTAAGCCGAGTTTGATAGAACCCAGTTCACTTCGCAGCTCAGAAATTTTTGTTGATAATAAAGTATCCAACAAGCGTCTTGTTCCAACTATGTCACTCAAAAGATCAATTACAGTGATAGGGGTTGCAAGCTCTGCAGCCGCAGTTGGGGTTGGGGCACGTAAATCAGACACAAAATCAACCAGAGTAAAATCGGTTTCATGTCCCACCCCTGTAATAATCGGGGCTGGTGAAGAAGAGACAGCCCTGACAACTTCTTCATCGTTGAAAGCCCACAGGTCCTCAATAGATCCTCCTCCGCGGGCCAAAATAATCACATCCGGCTTTACCATTTCATTTAATAATCTAAGTGCTTTCACAATACTGACAGGTGCATCAACTCCCTGAACCGCTGTTGGTGACAAAACTACTCTGGCGGTCGGCAGTCTTCTCTTCAAAACATTAAGTACATCCTGCAAGGCTGCCCCTGTCGAAGATGTAACCAAACCTATGGTTTGCGGCAGGGCAGGTATTTTTCTCTTTCTATCATCTGAGAACAAGCCTTCTGATTCAAATTTATTCTTTAAGCGGATAAATTCTGCGAATAAAGCCCCTTCTCCCGAGCCAGCCTCGATCAAATCAACAATTAATTGATATTGTCCACCCGGTTCGTATACAGTGGTCTTGCCATGCACTTCAACTGCCATTCCATCCTGCAATTCTAATCCATGCAGCTTTTTGACATCAGATTTCCAC
Organism: uncultured Anaerolinea sp.; assembly: GCA_964494055.1. GTDB lineage: Bacteria > Chloroflexota > Anaerolineae > Anaerolineales > Villigracilaceae > UBA5195. Next base: position 6,268 of record CAZBRI010000036.1, on the reverse strand, counting down.
ATTACACATCTTAACGAAGCACCATTATCCTTCAAGGTAAAATAAAGATGCCCGGATGCAGGCCTGGAAAAGTTGGAAATCTCTGCCTGTACCCAGACATTCGAAAGAGAAGGATCTCCTTCAATCAGTCGGCGAATACGCCTGGTGAATTCCGAAACCGAAAGTCTTGGTGCTTCAAATAATGCTGGCTGGACCAATACGGACACCATTTATCATAGAGATTGATGAATTACAATAATGGTAGGATACCTTCTTTAAATATATGTGTCAACATCTTAAAATGATCAATAATACCAATTCAAAAAGATTGGTCTTCATTTCAACATTATAGACAATAAATAATTCAGGAAGATAATATATGAAAAGACTTTGGGCAGCTTGGAGAATGAAATATATCAGTAACGCAGCTAAAGAAACAGGATGTGTTTTTTGTAATGCCCTCCAAAAAAATGACGGTATTGATAACCTGATTGTGAAAAGAGGAGACAAGGCTTTTATTATATTGAATAAATATCCATACACCAGCGGGCATATTATGATTGCCCCCATACAGCACAAAGCCAATCTGGAAGAGCTTGATCCCCAAACCAGGGCAGAGATGATGGAATTATCTTCTTATTGTATGTCTATTTTGAGAAATATCTATTCACCACAAGCCTTTAATTTTGGCGCGAATATTGGAGAAGCCGCCGGTGCAGGTGTACCGGGTCACGTTCATCTGCATATTGTCCCAAGGTGGAATGGGGATACCAATTTCATGACAACAATCGGCGAAGTACGGGTAATACCCGAAGATCTGCAAAATACTTATGATAGGTTTGTTAGTGAAATAATAAACACCCCATATCGATAAGTAGACTCTAAATATTGGTTAGAAATCATCATTTGAATAAAAAACTAATAGAACTTACACTTTTGTAAAGCAAATTAGTACCTTTGGGGTAAACCAAAATTAACACTTTCATGTGATGATCATGATATACGAGGTGTCACTATGTATCAGAAAAAAATTCTCTTTATCTTTATCGTTCTTTCATTTTTATTTCAATCCTGCCAGGCTGTCGAACCAGAAGTCATTCAGCCAGTCATTCAGACAATAGAATTGAAATTGCCAACTGAAACAGCAAAACCTTTACCAAAAAATACCGAAGTGCCGGCTTCCCCTTCTCCAACACCTTTGCCGCTGGATGTGATTCCGCAGCACATTGGACCTGATCCAAAGGATATACCAGCCGGCTACAACCCTCTGACCGGTCTTCCTGTTGAAAATCCTGAAAACTTAAAACTGCCTGCCATACTGGTTTCTATTACTAATTTTCCTCCATCTTCCCGGCCCCAGGCTGGTTTATCATTTTCACCGTGGGTCTACGAGGTCTATATCTCAGAAGGAATGACACGCTTCCTCGCTGCATTTTATGGAGATTTTCCGAAACTGCCGGTATCAAATAACGTGAACATAACCCCAACACAGCCTGCAGCTGGAAAAGATAAAAAAAATATTTCGATATCAACAACTGCTCTGATCGGACCTGTTAGGTCCGGCAGACTGGCCTATGTCTATGTTCGCGATTTCTTTCAATCATCATGCCTGGTTTATGCAAGCGCTACCGTAGAGATCCGGTCAAGATTGCGAGGCTGCGCCATGGTTTTTGGCAGTGATGCAGCTGACATCAACAGCGCAATGTTGAACACTGACAGGCTGCAAAAAATTGCTGAACAAAATCAACAAAATAACCTGGCATTTAATTATAGTGGAAGTTTATTTACGCAACAACCCCCTGCAAATGGTCTGCCAGCCCAGCAAATAGATGTTTTTTACAGTTTCCTGAACCAATCTCAATGGAAATATGATCAATCAAATAGCAAATACCTTAAATTTGAAGATTTCGCAGATGGTTCAGGTAAATTTCAACCTGCAACAGATCGAATTAATGGTAATCAACTTGCTTTTTCCAATGTAATCGTTTTATACAGTGAACATATCGTATTGAACCCATATATAATCGATTTAAAAATGGGCCCTGGTGAAAAAGGTAAAGCCATTGTATTCAGAGATGGACAAAAATTTGAAGAATATTGGTCAACTATCGCTGGTGAATATGAAAAGACAACAGGTCTCCGAAGACCGTTACGGATAGTAGATGCAAATGGAGATCCTTTTCCCCTCAAACCTGGTCAAACATGGGTTCATATCGTCACCCCTGTAACCCAGGTTCTGGATCAGGGAAACGGGTTATGGAGATTGCGCTTTTTCGCGCCAAAAGGTTCAAAATAATAAAGGGACCCCTCAAATAAAATTGAGGGGTTTTTTATTTATAATAGAGGTATGAAAAATATAACTTTCCTCTGCCTTCTCCTGGCGATATTTCTATCAGGGTGCGCAAAACTTCCAGTTAACCGCGATGCAGTTTCCACTTCTATTTCTTCTCCAACCCGGCAAATTACAATAGAGATTACAAAAACCACACCGCCTGAAAAATCTGAGAGTACTCCCACCCCATCCAGCACACCCCAAACCCGTTCAATCTTTCACCCATCAGGTCCAGAATTAAACAATTTCCAGCCCGGTTTCAATCCGCTTACCGGGTTACAGATTGAGGATCCATCACTGTTGGACCTGCCAGCCGTTTTGGTATCGATCAGTAATATGCCTCCAACAGCCCGCCCCCAGGCAGGTATTTCTTTTGTTCCCTGGATTTATGAAATGTTTATTGGCGAAGGAACAACCAGATTTATGGGTGTATTTTACGGTAATCTGCCGCGGCGAATTCCGTATGAAAAAGGGGATTGTTCCGTTAAGTCAATTCCGGACAAACCAAAAGGAGCCTGGATCGGCAACCGCGTCTGGCTGGACGAAAACGCAAATGGCATTCAAGATCCATGGGAATCAGGAGTTGGTGGAATTTGTATTTCTTTATTTGACCCATTCACTTCCAATATTCTGGCGGTAACTTCTTCAGATTCCGATGGATATTATGCATTTGACTCAACAACCATGATGCCGGGTTCTAATTATTTCTTGAGCTTCAATCTGCCAGGAGCTTATGCCTTTACAAAAACCAATGTCGGCAATGACGATCAGGATAGCGATGCTGACCAAAAAACAGGCAGGATCAATTTTTCTTTTACTGGTAAAACAGATTCGAGTTTTGATACTGGTTTGGTCACTATAAACCCTGGAATGCCGGTTTTTTCTTCATCCGACATTGCCCCAAATCGTACCTATGTCGGTCCAATCCGTTCCGGCCGGCTGACTTACAATGACCTGACCCATATGTATCCCGCAAGCTGTTTGATATATGCCAGCGCCGGGCAGGGAATCCGGGAACAGCTCGATGGCTGTGAGATCATTTTTGGAGAACAGCCCGGGGTAAGTCCTAATACTGCATTGCTTGATGTAGATCATCTTCTTGAATTGGCACAAAAAAGCAAGGTTAATAACCAGCCCGTAAATTATTCGGGTAATTTATTTGATCAAAATATTCCCGCAGGCGGGGAAACTGCGGACACTTTATGGACATTCTTTCACGCCTATTCACAGGCTTTTTGGATTTATGATGAAATTTCAGGAAGTTATGTCAGGCAGACAGATGACGGGGATGGAAACGGTGTATTTCATATAGATAAAGACCGCCTGACAAACCGAACGCTTCGATTTGAAAATGTCGTGATTATATTCGCCAATTACCAGGTGTTTCGTCACGGGCAATACGATATTGATCTCTGCTGCGGTTATGAAGGGTATGCATTTTTATTCCGGGATGGACAAATATTCAAAATTCGCTGGTCAAGCAATAATCGTGAGTGGGAGAAAACAACCGGTTTGCTCCGGCCGTTACACCTGACGGGCGCAGATAAACAATCTTTTCCCCTAAAACCTGGCCGAACATGGGTTAGTATCATGACACCAAACTCAGCAATGAGGAACATCAGTATTGGAAATTGGCAGGCTTTATTCGCGATGCCGGATGATACTGCACAGCCATAAATCCACAGCCATTTTTTTCATGCAATTATTTCCTTCCCCACTCTATCAAACCAATTCGAATAACAATTATTGATAATGCCTTATAATATTTAAACATTATTGAAATAAGTATGGAGGAAGAATGAGCAAAAAACTTACCCCCGTTATTCTGAGTGCTGTACGTACACCCATAGGAAAATTTCAAGGTGCACTAAATTCATTATCCGCAGTTCAATTAGGTTCAATCGTTATTCGGTCAGCAGTTGAACGCAGCCAAATTAATTCCAAACAGGATATTGATGAAGTATTAATGGGGAATGTTGTTCAGGCTGGGGTTGGGCAGGCTCCTGCCAGGCAGGCGGCTATTTTTGCCGGTTTACCAGCCTCAGTGGGGGCTACAACAATCAATAAAGTTTGCGGTTCCGGCCTTAAAGCTGCCATGTTCGCAGCACAGGCCATCCGTGCCGGAGATGGAAAACTATTTGTTTCAGGCGGTATGGAATCCATGTCCAGGGCACCATTTCTTGTCCATGGACGGTCAGGAGAGTTAAGATACGGCAATGTTGAAATGAAGGATTCACTATTAAGCGATGGATTATGGGATCCTTTTGAAAATTGGGGCATGGGAAACGCCGCTGATCATATTGCCGAGAAATTTGGTGTCACACGGGAAGCAATGGATCAGTTTTCTTTTGAGAGCCATCAAAAAGCACTCAAAGCCATTGAAACCGGGAAATTCAAACGAGAAATAACTGCAGTCGAAATCACAGGCCGCAAGGGTGAAATAACGATTATTGAACAGGATGAAGGACCGCGCAGGGAAACATCCATCGAAGGATTGGCAAAACTCAAACCAGCTTTCCGTAAGGATGGATGGGTCACAGCCGGCAATTCATCATCACTCAATGACGGCGCTGCTGCGAACGTAATCAGCAGCCTTGAATACGCAGAAGTACACGGGATCAAGCCGCTCGCCCGGATTGTTGCATATGGCCACGCTGCACAGGAATCCAAATTACTATTTGGTGCTCCTGCGATCGCAATACCGATGGTCCTGGAAAAAGCCGGCTGGAAACTATCAGATGTGGATCTTATTGAATTAAATGAAGCATTTGCAGCACAAGTCCTGGCGAACGGTTATGCACTCAAAGATGCAGGCTGGAATTGGGACAAAGTTAATGTCAATGGGGGTGCAATTTCACTCGGTCACCCCATCGGAGCCAGCGGGGCACGCATAATTGCTACCTTGATTTATGCCCTTAAGGAAAGGAACTTAAAACGGGGAATTGCTTCATTATGTCTGGGCGGCGGTGAAGCAGTAGCAATGGCATTGGAAATTGAGTCATAATATATTATTATTTATCTTTACCAATTCAAAATGGAGAAGACACAATGAATGCTGAAGAAAGAAAAACAAAAATCAAACGATATGGAAATGGTTTTGATCTTCTCCGAGAGACACTCAGCGAGATACCAAGAAAAGCCTGGAAATTTAAACCAAGCCCGTCTGATTGGAGTATCCATGAAGTAATTATTCACCTGGCTGACAGTGAAGCTATGGCTGCAATGCGGGTAAGGACGTTAGCTGCGGAGCCCGGTAAAACTATCATGGCTTATGACCAGGATAAATGGGCCGTAAATTTGAATTACCTGGAACAGGATGTAGATGATGCACTCAAATTTCTCAAATATATCCGCAAAACTACTTACAAATTATTAAAATCGCTTCCTGAACAAGTTTTTGAAAATACTGTCGTTCATCCTGAAAGAGATACCCCTTTCAGTTTTGAACGCTGGTTGAGTATTTACCCGGAACATATTCCTTCCCATATTGAACAAATAAAAAATAATTTTGACCTTTGGAAAAAACAGGACTAATTTTTTTATCATTTATTAGAATCACAATAAATAAAATAATTTTTCAGAGGCTTCTTCGATAAAAAAAAAAATGGTAATTTGAATTTACTTATCAGTCATTTTTACAGGTAATCATCATATCTCAGTGATTGCTGGAGTGATTTTATTCCGGCTCACAACTTAAATAATCTTCAGAAACTATTTTTGAAAGAAAAGGAATCTAACAATGACTGAAGTGTATGATTATGTAATTATTGGCTCCGGATTTGGCGGAAGTGTCTCAGCTTTGAGACTCTCAGAGAAAGGTTATTCCGTCCTGATTTTGGAAAAAGGAAAACAATTCCGGGACGAAGATTTTGCAGAACGAAATTGGCAATTCTGGAAATATATTTGGGCCCCCGCCATTCGGGCATATGGTATTTTGCAGATCAGTATTCTTAAAGG
>CAZBRI010000035.1:0-13493 GCA_964494055.1 uncultured Anaerolinea sp. | reverse complement strand
GTTGAGGCTAAAGATGCTGGTCATCCAGTTGAAGATATTTTTGGACGGGCTGTTACTCTTTTCCAGGATAAAAAGGTAGATTATTCACTTGAATTGGAAAATGGTTCCGTTGAAGAAGTGATTATCCAGAGAAAAGAGTTTCAAGTGCTGGCAGGTACTGAAACTGAATCAGAAAAGATTCTGGTTCTGGGTCCTTTTGGCAGACCCCAGGTAAGAAAAATGATTGAAGGAAATTCTTTCCGAAGATTAATGGCGGTGGTGAGTATTCCGATTTTGTTTGTCCCGGTGGTTCGGGTACCGATCAAACGTGTATTAATTTGCCTGGGGGGGTTGGGATATACTTTTTCGGCTGAGCATCTGGGTTTAAATGTGGCAAAAATGAGTCATGCTGAGATCACTTTGTTGACTGTCGTACCGCCGATTGATCTGGATTACCCGGAGGCACGAAAAATACGGGATAATTGGCAAAACCTGACTGATACTGACACTTTACTCGGAAAAAGTCTGAGAATAGGATTAAAAAAAGCCCAGGATGCAGGGCTTTCTGCCAGTGTAAAAGTCCGCCATGGCAAAATTGTTGAACAGATTCAATCTGAAGTTAAAGAAGGGCAGTATGATCTTGTTTGTATGGGTTCACAATTTTCTTCCCACGGATTACGACAATACTATACCCCCAACGTAACAGCTGATGTGGCTGAGATAAGCCAGAGCCCGATACTGACTGTTCGTTATTTAGAATCTAAAAACTGACCTGCCGGAATTTTATTTTCGTTCCCAATCAGAAATAGCTGATTTAATAATACTTTGTATTTCCGGGTCGGGGACTTCACCAATGCCAGAATAACGCTGTACACCAATGTGAACAATTACTTCACCTTGAGGGCCTTCTTCAAGGTGAATTGCTTTATCAGATAGCGGAGAGACAGCCAATTTTAATTGGAGTACTTCGTCGATCATTTCAACAATGGAAAGTCCTTTTTTATCATTAGGACTCTTCACCTCATTGTTGAGTATGGATCTGAATCCGCGCATAGGATCAATTTTAGGTTTTGAAATAACATCCTGTACAGGAAGAGCTCTCGAGACTTGAGGTACAGGGGGTATTGGGTTACTCAATGATTGAGCTTCAACTACTTTCTCAGTGACCGTCTCATTTTGAGAAGCAGGTATTTCAATATGCATCCAGTTTTGGATTTGCCTGATCACATTGATTGACCGTTGTTTTTGTTCACTGCTGATCCCATCCGGGGAATCAAAACGTTTTCCATCGATCTCGAAGTGCCAATGTAAAGCTTCATCAATACTGACCCGCAGGACTGTATGTTCCCCCGGAAAAAAAGATCTTGTTTTTGTGTTTTCTGGAGAAGTTACTAATTCAGATACATCAGGTTGAGGGGTGATGTTTTTTTTGAGTGATGCTGTCATTCGGCTGTCGATTATACCGATCACATAACCGGCTATTGCAGCGATGATGATAAGAATTATTGCAGGTCCGAGAGTCATATTTTATTTTCCTGGCATTTCTGACAAAAATGTGTACCGCGTTGACCAACGGTTATCTTGCTGATTTTTGTTCCGCAAGTTGAACAAAGTTCATTTTCTCTGCCATAAACACGAAAATAATTTTGAAAATTACCTCCGCGATAGACCCAATCAATGGATGCACCATTATGTTCAATGCCTTCCAATAATACAGTGCGAATTGCTGAAAACAAATTTAATGCTTCGATATAAGTAATTGTATCTGAAATTCTTAAAGGGTGAATCCCTGAAATATGCAGTGCTTCATCAGTATAAATATTTCCCAGTCCGGCAATAAATGATTGGTCGAGTAATAATGGCTTTATGGATCTGTGTTTTGACTGTAGTGCCTTGAAAAGATCCTGAGCGGAAAAATTCTGATCCAAAGGTTCAGGTCCAAGGTTCCCGATCACATCCTCTGGATGCAAGGTTAGCCAAACCCTTCCAAATTTCCTCGTATCATTGAAAATCAGGTACTTTCCATTATTTAACTCAAGCAGCAGCCTGTCATGTTTTCCAGGTGTATAAGGTTTTGGATAAACCAGTAAATCGCCGCTCATTCGGAGATGAACAAATAAATGTACAGATGTTAAGTGTAGGTGGATGTATTTTCCTCTCCTGGTAATATTTTCAATTGTTTGATTGATAATGAGGGATGAAAAAGATTCAGGAGAAGGTGCTGCCAGTGATTTTTCCCATAACAATTTAGTCGAAAGTATTTCTGTTCCAATAATTATGGAACTCAGTGATCTGACGATCGTTTCTACTTCAGGAAGCTCCGGCATAATAATAAAATTTGGGTATTTTTGAGTAGAGAATTTTCAATAAAAATAATAGGCGTCCAGATTCAACTGACCAACAAAATATTATGAAAGGCTAAAAAAGTAAGAAATAACAGTATTAAAATTAAAACTTTAAATATTTATTTTTTAAGTAGAATTTTCAGGGAAATATATTGAATAACAAATCAGGCAGCTATGTTAAATTATTCATTAAACATTTCACCAACACTACGACCTTCATGGGCACGCAGGATGACTTCACCGATCAATGGTGCGATGGAAAGTATCGTCAACCGGTCTTTTAGTAATGCAGATTTTTCTGGTGAGATCGGTACAGTATCAGTTGTTATGAATTGCTTAACCGGTAGGGCTGCCAGCCGTTCAGCAGCGTTCGAAGAAAAAATCGCATGAATACAAATAATATAAACATCCCTTGCCCCTTTTTCTTTGACAAGGTTAACTGCCTGGGCAATTGAACCACCAGTATCAATCTCATCATCCACCAGGATGACATCCCTTTGATCCACATCGCCGATGACGGTGAGTGCTTGAGCTTTTGCATCGTTGGCGACACGCCGTTTCTCAATAAAAGCAATCGGAACATCAATATCAGCTGCGATATTACGTCCCTTTTTGGCAAATCCAAGGTCTACCGTCACAACAACAGGATCTTTCATGCGTGGGATAAGGGTTCGAAGATAATCACTAATCAGATGGAATCCAGTTAATACATCCCCGGGGACCGAGAAAAATCCCTGTACCTGCCCGGCGTGCGGGTCAAGCACCATGTAACGGTCTGCACCAGCAACTTCGATCATATCTGCAACAAGCCGGGCTGTGATCGGAACACGCGGCTGATCTTTTTTATCGGAGCGTCCATAAGCCAGGTATGGCATTACTGCAGTCACACGGGCAGCCGAATCCAGCTTCAATGTTTGTATCAGAATCAGCAATTCCATGAGATTTCTGTGAACAGGGGCTGAGGTGGTTTGAATGACATACACATCCTGACCGCGTACACTTGAATGTAATTTTATGAATAGATTTTCATTGGGGAATTGAATAATATCCCGGCCGCATAATGGTGCATGCACATAATCGGCGACCCGTTGAGATAGGTCGGGCGAGCCGGTTCCTGCGTATAATTTTATTCCGCCATAAACTGCCATATTGTGATGTGTGTGTTGGGCCATAAAATCCTTCTATACAGTTGTTTTAGAATTCCATTCAGAGTGCAGCATGCTCATTATAAATATATCAAAATATTGATTGTTTTGATATAAAGATTGCCGTAATTTTCCTTCCAAAACAAATCCAATTTTTGAATAAAGGTGAATTGCTGGAAGGTTTGTTTCATAAACTTTGAGATAAATTCTATTCAGATTTAAAGTCTCAAAGCCATGTTTTAAAATGAGTTTAATCGCCTGACTACCGATACCTTTATTCCAATAATCTTTTCTTCCAATAAAAATTCCAAATTCAGCCTGCCGGTTTGTCCATTCGAACATTTCCAAACCAATATTCCCAACATGTATCCACTCATTATTTTCAATTTTTACATCAATTGCCAGTGGTCTTTCTTCTTGTGATCGATCAGCAAGTTTTTCAAACCATTTTGTTTCGTCCCAGGTAGACATTGGGATATTAATCACCAAACCCGCAATGACTTCTGGATCATTCAACCATTCAACAAAACGGGGAATATCATCACGTTCTATAGCTCGCAGCCTGATATTATCCCCGAAGATCATACCATGACCTTCCCAGTGATGATATTTACAGCTTCTCTGGGCGATATTTCTCTTTTTTGAATCATTGAGATCATTTTATCAATTTCTTTTGAGGTAACAACACTAATCAATCGTTCCATTAATATCTTCTGGGTTAAATATTCAAACTCAGATAATATCCGTGTTTTATCCCGAATTGACCAATCACCAGAAATCTGTAAATATTTGGCATGATCAATAATTGCTTTAACCAGGTCATCGAGTCCTGAACCCTGTATGGCAACAGTTTTGAAAATCGGAGTCTGCCAAAATGAGTTGGCACCCGGAAAAATGTCTTGAGAAGCAGAAGGTACACTGACCTCGAATATCGTTCCGTGATGTTGAAAGTTTTTAGCCTGAGGGTGAGCCAATTCAAGCATTGATTTTAATGCCCTTTCGGTATTTTCAACACCAGCATGATCAGCTTTATTGATCACTAAAATATCTGCAATTTCGAGAATTCCTGCTTTTATTGCTTGAATATCATCACCCAGGCCCGGGGCTTCAACGACCAGTGTTGTATGCGCAAGTTTGGCAATGTCTACTTCGCTTTGGCCAGCACCAACGGTTTCAATGATCACATAATCATAACCGGCCGCATCAAATAACTGGGTCATTCCTGCTGTGCTTTGTGCTAACCCACCCAGGGAACCGCGGGTAGCCATCGAACGAATAAATACACCCGGATCACCGGATAGATCCCGCATTCTCACTCTGTCACCAAGAACAGCTCCGCCTGTAAATGGACTGGATGGATCAACAGCGATAATCGCAACTTTCTTTTCTTGTTTTCTAAAAGTTAATGCGAGCTGATTGACGAGCGATGATTTTCCTGTGCCGGGTGCACCAGTCACACCAATAAGATGAGCATGCCCTGTAAAGGAAAAAAGTGCATCAAGTGCCTCCCGCCCAGCAGCAGAGTCATTTTCGATTTGTGTCAGCAAACGAGCCAGTGATAACCTATCTCCTGCGAGGACTGATTGGGCGAGTATGTTCATTTGGGTTGTGAAAATATACTAATAAAAAAATATTAAATTTTTCGATTAATTCTTTGATCCAGAATAAGCTTTTTGGATGTCTGAAACGATTAATTCAGTTGAAGAACCGGGACCATAAACACCGCTGATACCCATTTTAAGTAAATTTGGAATATCTTCATCTGGAATTATCCCCCCAATATAGACATTCACATTGGACTGACCATTAGCTTTTAATAATTCAAGAATTCTGGGTGCGAGTGCCATATGAGCACCAGACAAAATGGATAAGCCAACTACATCCACATCTTCTTGCAGTGCAGCTTCAGCGATCATCTCGGGAGTTTGCCGCAATCCAGTGTAAATGACTTCCATACCAGCATCTCGAAGAGCCCGGGCTACCACTTTCGCACCTCTATCATGTCCATCCAATCCAGGCTTGGCGACCAGTACGCGGATTTTTTTTTCAGTCATTTCGCCTCCAGTTTTCATTCAATTCTATAGATATTGTGCATTTTTAATAATAATGAAATGCTGTTGATGATTATTCATAAATCAACACTAAAAAATCGTTGAAATCTCGAAAAAATTATTGAAATAGTATGTTCTTTGTTATTAGTAAACAGTCAAAAATTGATTATACTATTGAAATAATCTGCGGTATTTTCCGGCTTTTCTTGTCCAAAATCAGATTTTCGAACCGTTGATTTGGATTAACTAACTCTGAGCTTATCAACTTAATGCCTTAATTATTTATGCTATACTTTAAAATATTATGCCCGAAGATCAATAATAGTTAAAAACGGATATTTATTTTTGGATAAAAAGTTGGAAAATTCTTTATTATCAATAAGTTTGGAAGCTGCTAATCCAATAATGATTGTGTTGGCACAATTTTTGTATTTTATTCAACCATTTATACCTATATCCAGCAGGAATCGTCTTCTTTCAATGGCTGATATTCTTGAAAAGACCGTAGATTTGAATGAAATGTCAGGTTTACTTAAGGAAAATAAGTCGTGACATTGATTGATTTCTTAGGGCTGGGAGTAATTGTTTTTTCTTCACTATATTTAGTGTTTACTGCTATTTTTGGTGATTCAACCAGGGTTATTTTCAGAAGAATTAATGAATTTTCAAAAATCAAACTCGAAACAAAAAGGAATGTTGAGGATGGAACGCGGCTGCACACATCTCTGGGAAGCGGTGATATCCTTACACAATATGGGGCTTCAGCTTTTTCCGGGTTAGTTTTTTTAGGTGATTTATGTGAATCTGCTTCACTAAGTGATTACCCTCCTTTGGCCACATCGGGTTCTGGGGTTATTAATTTATTGGCCCAGGAGACATTAAGATCTTCAAACAACCTTGAAAATGGATCAGTCAACTTTGAAATGAATAATGCCCGGTTGACCGGTCTGACGCCGTTTGCATATGCATCCGGAGCTTTAACCGTTTTTGGCGATGAAAAAATTTCAACCAATCTAATGATCGGTCATTTCGGATCAGAAATTGGTTTATTACTGGATGCTTCAACAGGGAAAAACACAATCAATTCTTCTGCAAGTGATTCGATTACTGCCCAATCTATTCTATTTGCAAATAACCCGAACACACTAATCGGTGAAGAGTTGTTCGCATCTACAGCTTATGTAAAAAAAGAGCCGCTTCAAATTTTTAGCATCATGCTTCAGGTTATTTTACGTTGGGTGATCATAATCGTCATCACTGTTGGTAGCATTTTAAAATTGGCGGGATTATGGTAAAACGCGTTTTTTCGTCAATAAATGTGATCATTGCTATGAGCGCAGGGATCATCGTCCTGTTCGGCTATTTTGTTAATATTCCGACAATAACAGCACTTCGATCAGTACTTATGCAGTGGGCAGTGTTGTTGGCAGGTGTGGCAGTTTTAATTGGTGTTTGGAATATGTTTTCGGTTCACATTGAAAAAGTAAAACAAAAAAAGAACGGGTATGTTTACAGTGTGGTTTTCATATTTTTCTTTTTAGTCATTGTTATTGTAAGCATCCCGGCAGGATTTAAACCCATCCAAGCAATGGTTCTGAATGGTATTCTAGTGCCTGCAGAAGTAAGCCTTCTCGCGTTGTTATCGGTTACTTTAATTTACGGAATATTTCGCCTGTTTAAAACAAAACTTAATTACACTTCGATAATTTTTTTATTAACTGCTGTATTGGTGCTTCTCGGAACAGGTCCATTTCCGGTGATAGGACAAATACCCTTATTTCATGATTATGTCATACCCTTTATAACAAACAACCTGGTAAGCGGCGGCGCGCGAGGAATTCTGATCGGTGCTGCCCTGGGAATATTAACGACCGGTTTAAGAATATTATTTGGCAAAGACCGACCGTATGGTGGTAAATGATGTCATTATCTATTTGCCCTGAGTGCGGAAAAACGAATCCGGAAAATGCAGAGAATTGTCAATTTTGCGGTTCATCATTAATAAATATTTCAGATACAACCGATGATTCTTCACCGAACGGGGCTGATAGTCCTGACCTGAAATTTTCAGAACCAGAAGTTGACTCGGAACAAGAATTGATTGAATTTTCGGATATGCAATTTTCCGAACAAGAAAACAACCTGGCAGAAAATGGACACAAGTTTGATGAAACCGAGGATGATTATCTCCGGTTGCTGCAAAACCTGGATCCTGATTCTATAAAACTGGAAGATTTATTAGTCGGCGGAGAAAAAAGTAGTCCATCTGCTCCGGGTTCCCCTGACCATGCGGCGATTTTGAATGCCGGTGTTTTGCAAGTGAATAATCAACTTGATGGGGAATTTACTGAGGAGGATGAAACTACCAGCGCTGCCAATGCATCACTTGATTGGTTGAATTCACTTTCAAATAAAATAAACCAGGATCCATTCACAGATGGATTAACCGGCAGCGAAACAGCTGAACCATTAATCAATGGTCTGCCAGCCTGGCTGTCTGATAAGCAGCAGAAAGCTGTTGATCGAAATCTTCCGGATAATGATGGTTTGCCTGTTTCTGCCGGACAGGATAAACAGGAAGATATAAGTTCAAAATGGTATGAGAATACAGGGGAATTATTACCCGATCAGTCACATCATCAGGAAGCTTCAGTTAATGCTGGTCTTGTCACTCATGACACTGAATTGTTTTCCCAAACTCAAAATACGGATACAAAACCAGATGACTTAGAACAAATTCCTGAGTGGCTGGCTGTTTTACAAAACCAGGATTTAAACAACAATGCGGATGGAATCACTACTGAGCTTCCATTACCTGACTCAGCGTCCCCGGATGGATTACCAGAATGGTTTGTAAATTTACAAAAGAAGCTTGACGAATTAACTGCTGATCAGGGTGATCAAAGCCCGGTATTTAGTGAGCCGCAGGTAGATGAAAGTGATAATAACAATATCGAATCCGTTTTCCAGGAAAACCAGGAAAGCAGCTTTCCCGATTTGGATTCACAGTGGACTGCTCCTTTTATCACTGATGAACCGCACTTTGAAAATGAGCAAGTATCAAAAGCACCAGTGCAGGCATTTACCAGAGATGCAACAGATGAGGTAATTGGGGGCAGTATCACTGCTGAAGAACCAGAGTTAGTAACGGTTCCTGTTTTTGTGGAGGAGGTTCACCCATCACAGAATATCGAAAATCCTGAATTCAGTTCTTTGTTGGATATTTTACGGTCAAGTATCCTGACTGAACCTGAAGATGATTTTGGAGAGCTTCCAAAATTATCCACAGGTATAGAATATCCCGGTCAGGAAAGCATTTTGTCGAACAAAGCGGTTGAGAAAAACCCTTCATCTGTGTTGGTTCAACCGGTAACAGCTTCAGATACTCAAAGTGCACAGGCTCACTTACTTAAAAACTTAATTCTTTCCGAAAATACACCTATTAATTTTCCAATAAAAAGGGAACCTCAAACTAACCATCGTTTGAGATGGTTGATAGCGATTGTTTTGGTAGTATCTATTTTTATAGCGGCGATTTCAAAAGCATCATTTTTTCCAATCCCTGTTTCAGCAAAAAATTCTGGCAGTACCAATGCATTTATTGGAGTGATCAATGGTTTATCTGGAGACAGCAGGATCCTTTTTGTAACCGATTATCAGCCTTCATTTACTGGTGAAATTGAATTAATTTCGAATCCAGTGATTAATCAATTGATCAAAAAGAATGTCAGCATTTCCTTTATTTCAACCACGCCTACAGGTGTTTATCTTTCAGACAGATTGATTGCTGCAAATTCAGTTTCGGAAAATGATCATGCAGGCCTGATAATTTCTAACCTTGGTTACCTCCCGGGCGGTGCAAGCGGGATCCGCGCATTTTTTGAGAACACACTTTCTCAAACCGAACCGGGTTATTCAGCAGTTATCGTCGCAGCAGATGATCCGGATACAGCAAAGTTATGGATTGAACAGGTAAAAACACAATCTGCTTCAATCCCTATGTTATTGATATCAAGTTCACAGGCTGAGATATTGATGCAGCCTTACTTTTCCTCGATGCAGCTTGCCGGTATATTATCCGGTATGGAAGGGGCGGTATTATATGAGAAAGAAACTTCAGCTCCCGGTAAGGCCCAATCATATTGGAATTCCTTTGGGATAGGGATCATAATTCTTGAATTATTTATGGTTATCGGAATGTTTTGGATTCTGACATCATTCTTTTCGAATCGGCGTAAATTGAAGGAAGGGGTGGAAGAATAAATGTCAGCAGCTTTAGTCACTAACCTGGTTCCCGGTTTTCTGGGTTTCTTAGTCACTGTAATGGTTATGAGTTATTGGATTTCAGATAACAAGGCATTCAGACTGGCTGTTTACGCATTTATTGGAGTGTCTACGGGATACATCACGGTAGTGATTATTCAACAGGTGATCTTTGCCCGGATCCTGCTGCCATTTTTTATTGGCACAACCCGGGAAAAACTTTTCCTGATTGTACCGATAATTTTTAGTGTATTGTTGTTATTTAAAGTTTCAGAACGATTTGAATGGTTCGGCCGGCCTGTAACTGCCTTTATTGTCGGGGTTGGTGCCGCAGCTGCAATTGCTGGCGCAGTAAATGGAACAATTATCCCGCAGATTATTTCAGCCTTAAATTCTTTTGATGTAAGAAATATTTCAACAATATCAAATAATTCAGGTTCAATTATGACGGGAGTTTTTACTGCCATAGGAACTATATTTACTTTGGCTGCCTTTCAATTTTCAATAATAGGTAAAAACAAGAAAACTGGTGAACCTGGTCCGGTGTTAAGTTTTATTGCCAAAGTGGGAGGAGTTTTTATTGCGATAACCCTTGGCGCAGTTTTTTCAGGGGTATTATTGGCAGCATTATCGGCCTTAATATATCGAATTCAATCCCTGGTTTATTTTATCTCTGTATTATTCACCACTCATCCTTGATATTAATTCATGAATAACCTCTCTATAGAAGGTCATACCTGCCTCGCGGTCGAAATTGGCTCTGTCAATACACGTGCCGCTTTTTTCGACACCATTGATGGAAAATACCGCTATATCAGCACTGGTTTTTCCAGTTCAACAGCTAATTTTCCTATATCCAATGCTATGACAGGTGTTTTTTTTGCGATTGAAAATCTGCAGGAGTTGATTGGAAAACAATTGTTGGATAAAGATCGGCGCTTAATTATTCCATCCCGTTCTGATGGAAGCGGTGTGGATCATTTGGTTACTTTAATATCCAACGGTAAACCGATCAAGATTCTTACAGCCGGTCTTCTTCCGGATGTTTCGATGGAATCTTTGATCAATTTATCTCAAACAACTAATTCAGTGCTTGTTGACAGCATCGATTTGAAGGACGATCGGCTTCCAGATGAACAGGTTGATTCCATTGTTCAAAATATTCCTGATTTGATTTTACTGGCAGGAGGAAGTGAAGGCGGGGCAGCCTACGCTATTCAAAACATTCTTGATATTTTAGGACTCGGGATATATCTTTTACCCGTGACAAAACATCCAGATATACTATTTTCAGGGAATAGTGAATTTGCAAAAATTGTTCAACACTCGTTAAAAAACATTGCAAACCAGGTTTATGTTTGTCCAAATATACGTCCAACGATGGAAATTGAGGATATCAAACCTGCACAGGTAAAACTGGCTGAGGTTGTTGCAAATATTAAGTTGAGGCAGATGCCTGAATTAGAGATTATGGCAAAATTGTCTACTCTCAGTCCAATGTCTTCATCATTTTCGCATGGAAGAATGATCAGGTTTCTATCAAGTTATTTTGGTTCGAGGCGAGGGGTTCTCGGGGTGGATATTGGCGGTTCAGGTATCTCAACAGCTTTTTCAATCAGTGGTGATCTGCAATTAAATGCCTGTCCAGAATTAGGACTCGGGGAACCATCAGGATCGTTGTTGGAATTTACAACAGTTGAAGAAATTAGCCGCTGGTTGTGTCTGCCTGTTTCAGGATCGACTGTTCGGAATTATTTGGCTCAAAAGTCTTTATATCCCGGAGTGATTCCTTCAACACGCGAAGAGCTTGCTGTTGAATATGCCGTCATCAGGCAAAATCTGAATTTATCCGTTCAGTGGATGAATAAACGATTTGCAGAGAATTTTCATGGAGAACTGGTACTTCTTCCTTCTTTTGAGCAAATAGTTGTCAGCGGATCTGCTATTACCAATGCGGAAAATGATGCACAGAAATTATTACTCATACTGGATGGTCTTCAACCAAACGGTATCTCCCAAATATATATTGATCAATATAATTTATTAGCAATGCTGGGTGCGATTGCCGAAATCGATAGTTTGATACCCATTCAAATCATTGATTCAGGTGTGTTATATCCTTTGGCATTGGTCATAGCACCTGTTCAATTTGATGATAAACCCGGTCAGGGGATAAGCATTAATATCTCAGGAGCAGGCGAAACATCCATCAGCAGGCAGGTTATGATGGATGAGCTGGTATTAATCAAGATTCCGGAAAGCCAGAAAGTAACAATAAAAATAACATCCATCAACGGTTTAGATTTTGGAATTGATTCTGGTAAGGAAGCTGAATTTGAAATTGCTGGATCAAAAATGGGAGTGGTCATTGATTTACGCAAACGACCTTTGCAGCTGCCTGAGAATGCAGAAGACCGGATTAATCAATTGCAAAAATGGTCAGCCTGCCTTGGAGTAAAAATATGATCGCTTCGTATACAACGCATAACATTCAAAATTTGATTGTTGAACGCAAACGAATCCTTCCCGGATCAGGCAAGGTAACTGTTAAAGCGGGTCAAAAAGTAGATTATTTGGATGTCGTTGCTGTTGGAATGTCTGATCAAAAGCATGTCATAATTGATATTGCCAGGAAGTTAAGGGTCTCACCCCGGCGGGCTGACACCTATATAAAAATCAATAGATCCGACAAAATATTAAAAAATGATATTATCGCCGAAACCCCCGGTTTTTTCGGCCAGGAAGTAAAATCCCCGATTGATGGACAGGTTGTGGCTTTTGGCGGCGGGAAAATAGTATTAGAGACCGGTGGAAAACCTGTTGAACTACTTGCTGGAATTCAAGGTCAGGTGACCGAAATTATTGGCGACCGGGGGGTAATGATCCGGGCCAATGGAACCATCATTCAGGGCTTATGGGGAAATGGCAGGTTGGAAACAGGGGTGATGATGAGCATCATCGATGGCCCGGACGAACTGTGTGACCCCGGCCGCCTGGATTTTTCCCTTCGGAGTTCCATTATCCTGGGCGGTTATGTGGATTCTGCTGATTTATTCAATGCAGCGGCTGACCTGACTGTCCGGGGAATCGTATTGGGAAGTATGTCTTCAGATTTAATTCCTGTTGCCTTAAAAATGCCATACCCCATATTGTTATTGGATGGTTTTGGACGAAGACCAATTAATCTACAGGCATATGATCTGTTAAATAATAATTTGCGCCGGATAATGACCATTAATGCGGTGACTAATGATTCAGCTTCCAGCCAAAGGCCCGATATTTTTATTCCTGTTGATACTATAGCTGATTCTCGTTTTCCCGATGACATGAAAATATTATCACCTGGTCAAACTGTAAGAATGGTATCCCTCATCGCACCATCGAAAATCGGTCAGATTATTCGAATAAATCCATTCCAAACCATCCTGCCAAACGGTATTCGTTCTAAAACTGCTGATATTCAGCTCGAAAATGGAGAACAAGTATCGTTCCCATTAACCAATTTGGAAGTGCTGGGGTAAAATATATATAATCATGCGAGGAGAAAACTATGGCAAACACTTTTATTTTTGATGATGACGAACCTCAAGCAGATCCATCTGGTCTTGATGCCGAATCACCTGAACCTGGCAAGACTGAAGGCGGGGAAGCCAGTAACCGTAATTTTCTGATTCAAGCAATCGTGCTGGGGGAGATCGGAAGAGCACACG
>CAZBRI010000034.1:0-13644 GCA_964494055.1 uncultured Anaerolinea sp. | reverse complement strand
GAGCGGGAGACGGGATTCGGACCCGCGAATATCAGCTTGGAAGGCTGATGCCTTACCACTTGGCGACTCCCGCAAGAAGTTCTATTTTACCGTGTTGCACGTCCAAGGTCAAGACAACCCGCTCAGAATCGAATCTAATTTCCTAAATTCAGCAGCTGAATATTGACAAATAAAAAAATGTTTGATAAACTAAATCCATAATTACTATTGACTTAGTAGGATAACAATCAGGCTAGCAACATTCTTTTTTTTATCCAGTATCCTGACTTAATCAATAGGAGTTATACAAATCAAACTAAAGGAATGTTAAGGAATAAAAAATGAAGAAAATCAATTTTGAGTTAATCGCAATTCTGATCATTGGCTGCATTTTGGCAAGTGCCTGCGGATCTGCAGCAGCTCCAGTTCCAACCGCCGAAGCCGCAGCACCGGCTGCTACCGAAGCTGTTGCCCAGGCTGCCTCAACTGAACCAGCAGCTGCTCCAGTTGAAACCCTCAAAGGTACGATCGGGGTCTCTGGTGCATTTGCCCTTTACCCGATGATGACTGTTTGGGCTGAAGAATTCACAAAATTACATCCCGATGTTCAATTCGATGTTCAGGGCGGCGGTGCAGGTAAAGGAATGACGGATGCTCTTTCAGGGTCGGTTGATATCGGCATGGTTTCCCGTGCCATCAAAGATGAAGAAACCTCACAGGGTGCTTACTGGGTTTCTGTTACCAAAGATGCTGTTTTCCCCATCATCAGCGCAAACAACCCTGTGCTGGCTGACATTCTGGCAAAAGGTATCAGCCAGGATACTTTCAACAAGATCTTCATCACCGGTGAGATCAAAACCTGGGGTGAAGTGGTCGGAAAACCAGAGATAAAGGATGAGATCAACGTATACACCCGGTCGGATTCAGCTGGTGCCGCAGAAATGTGGGCAAAATTCTCTGGCGGAAAAGTTCAAGATGACATTAAAGGCATAGGCGTGAACGGCGAGCCAGCCCTGGTAGATACTGTGAATAAAGATCCGCTTGGGATCGGCTACAGTAATTTGAACAGTGTATTTGATCTCACTTCAGGTACCATCATTCCCGGTGCAGCCATTCCTCCGATCGATGTCAATAAAAATGGGACTGCTGATGCTGATGAAAATATCCAGACAAAAGATGCAGCAGTCAAGGCTGTATCCACTGGAAAATACCCTTCGCCTCCTGCCCGTTTTGAAAACCTTGTGACCAAGGGCAAACCTGCTGGTTTGGTAAAATTATTTATCGAATGGATACTCACCGATGGTCAAAAATACCTGGATCAGGCTGGTTATGTGCAGCTTACTCCAGATCAACAACAGGAATCGCTGGACAAGCTTAAATGATAGAGAATGAGCATACAATAAATCCACAAAAACAATATGAAAATGAAGGCCGGCGACGCCGGCCTTCAGCCGTTGCAAGAACCCGGAATGATGCAGCTGCTAAGAAATCTTTTTTTGCGGTGACGCTTTTTCC
This sequence comes from uncultured Anaerolinea sp., assembly GCA_964494055.1. Lineage (GTDB taxonomy): Bacteria > Chloroflexota > Anaerolineae > Anaerolineales > Villigracilaceae > UBA5195. Next base: position 12,150 of record CAZBRI010000034.1, on the reverse strand, counting down.
TGTTTTCCTGATCGGCGCTGTGACAGTTGGTTTACTGATAAGGTCATGGCCAATTCTTCAAAGTTATCCTTTACAGGATCTTTTTTTTGGTACAACCTGGAAACCCAGCAACGGGCAATTCGGATTTTGGCCGTTTATCACCGGAACATTATGGGTAACAGCCGTCGGCACCTTACTGGCAGTTCCGCCCTGTTTACTTGTTTCGATATATCTTGCAGAATATTCCCAGGCAATTACCCGGTCAATCGCCAAACCGATCCTGGACCTCCTTTCGGCAATTCCTCCGGTCGTTTATGGAGTTTGGGGATTGCTGGCCGTGGTACCTTTCGTGGACACAATTGCCGCCCCGCTTTCCAAACAATACCTTAACAACATCCCTTTTCTTGCAGTAAATCAACCTACCGGTTTCGGCATCTTCTCAGCTGGAATTGTTTTAGCGGTTATGATCGCCCCTTTAGTCATATCAGTTATTTATGAAGTGATCATCACCGTTCCCAATGAATTAAGGTTCGCATCATTAGCCATCGGGGCGACCCGCTGGGAGACAATTCGATATGTTATCCTGCCGAAGGTCTATCCAGGTATTGTCGCCGCCATCGTCCTCGGAGCTTCCAGGGCGGTTGGCGAAACCATCGCCGTATTGATGGTGATCGGGAATGTGCCGAAGATTCCAAATTCTATTTTTGACACTGCCTATCCATTACCCGCACTGATCGCCAATAATTACGGGGATATGATGTCGATCCCTCTTTACGATTCAGCATTGCTTTGTGCCGCACTGGTTTTACTGGTATTGATTCTTGTCTTCAATTTTATTTCTACACTTGTGCTGCAGAGATTTCTTGAAAGGAAACAAATATGAAAAAAAGATGGCATAGACGCCGGATCGTTGAAACATTTATCAAAAGCTTAATGCTGCTTTCCTTTGTGTTTGTCGCTGCCTGCCTGGGGTTGATTCTTTGGGCGGTTATTTCCAAGGGCCTGCCTGCCCTGAACTGGGACATGGTCACTAAAATTCCCAAAGGCGGCTTCTACATGGGCAAAGAAGGCGGGGTGCTAAATGCCATTATAGGGTCTTTATACCTGGCATCCGGCGGCACACTTTTAGCCCTGATCATCAGCCTGCCGATCGCTCTGTACTTAAAAACATACCTCGGAAAATCAAAATGGGGCCAATATGTGCGACTTTCACTCGACGTGCTGTGGGGAATCCCATCAATCGTTTACGGTGCATTTGGTTTCATCGTTATGCTGGCACTTGGAATTCGGGCTTCTTTGCTGGCTGGTATCATTGTGCTCGGGTTGATCGAACTTCCAATCATGGTGCGGGCGATGGATGAGGTGATCCGGAGAATGCCGGTCGATCTTGAGCTGGCAGCGCTGGCACTGGGATCAACACGCCTGGAAGTCGCCCTAAATGTGGTCAGCCGTCAAATGCTGCCAGGAATCATTACCGCCGTATTACTGGCGTTTGGAAGAGGCATCGGGGATGCAGCATCGGTACTGTTCACGGCCGGCTATACTGATCGAATACCAACCTCTCTTCTGCAGCCAACGGCTTCCCTGCCTCTGGCTATCTTCTTTCAGCTCAGTACACCATATCCGGCTGTACAGCAGCGCGGGTATGCGTCGGCAGTAATATTGACGATTATCGTTCTGGTCATCAGCCTGACTTCCCGATTCTTATCGGGTAAATTAAATAAATACACAGTGAAATAACCAAATCCTGGAGATCATTAATGGATTCGCACATTATCGTAAGAGACCTGGATGCATACTACGGAAAAACACAGGCATTAAAGAATATTAACATCGATATCCCCCGCAAACAGGTGACCGTGATTATGGGTCCATCTGGCTGCGGAAAAACGACATTATTAAAAACATTCAACCGTTTCTTTGAATTGAATGATGGCGCAAGGATCACCGGTAAAGTCCTGGTTGAGGGGCAGGATATTTATGCCAATGACGTTGATCCGACCGAAGTTAGAAAACACGTCGGTCTGCTTGCTCAAAGACCAACCCCATTGCCGATGTCAATTTATGAAAACGTAGCGTATGGGCTGCACATTCACCAGATGCGGCATGGAAAATTGGAATACAAAGATGCTGTCAAGCATTATCTTGAACTTGCCGGCCTTTGGGATGAAGTAAAAAAACGTTTGCATGAACCCGCCACGAGCCTTTCGATCGGCCAGCAGCAACGATTATGCCTGGCCCGGGGGCTGGCAATTGAACCGGAAGTCATCCTTGGTGATGAACCAACCTCCGCCCTCGATCCGATCTCATCCCAGCATATTGAGAAAAAGCTGCTTGAATTAAAAAACGATTACACTACAGTGATCGTGACTCATACGCTGCGGCAGGCAAAACGGCTGGCCGACCATGCCATCTTTATGTACCTGGGTGAGGTCGTGGAATCCGGCCCGGCACATGAGGTCTTCACCAATCCTCATGAAGAAAGAACAAAGGCCTACCTGGAAGGATTGTTTTAACTTCCGGGAGTATTTCCAAAGAATTTATGCCCGGCAGAGTGTCTTTCTGCCGGATTTTTTTATCATTGGCTGGCTGAAAATAGTCTTCCCGCCTCATTCAAGATAAGTCCTTCATTACCTAACAACAAAAGACCAATATTTCAATCAATTAATACAATTCAAAGATTTGTACGTTAAAATAAGTCCACCACAAAAAAAGGACCTATTATGCCTATCATACCCACGCGAGACCGCGTTTCACCCGATCAAATCAATACCACCCCGCTGCGCCGCCCGGATTGGATCAAAGTCCGTGCACCATCGGGTGAAACATATGAAAATATACACCAATTAATGCGGACAAAGGCTCTTCATACAGTATGTGAAGAAGCCATGTGCCCGAATATGGGAGAGTGCTGGGGATCCGGAACAGCCACCTTCCTGATGCTGGGGGATGTCTGCACCCGTTCCTGTGTTTTCTGCGATATTAAACACGGAAAGCCATCTTTAATGGATTGGATGGAACCCGAACGTGTAGCCCAGGCCGTCAAATCCATGAATCTCAAACATGCAGTAATCACCTCAGTAAATCGTGATGAGCGCAGAGACGGCGGCGCACCGATTTTCGCCATGGTCATACGCCGAATTCGTGAGATTCATCCGGGCTGTTCAATTGAGGTTCTCATCCCGGATTTTAAAGGGGTTCTGGAGACATTGAAGATCGTCATGGAATCCCGCCCTGAAATATTAAATCACAATGTTGAGACTGTACCGCGATTATTCAAACAGATCCAGCCGCAGGATAATTACGATTGGGCTGCAGCCACACTGTCAAATGCGAAAAATCTCGATCCGGAAGTGCTCACAAAATCCGGTATCATGGTTGGCCTGGGCGAAGAAATGGACGAAGTGAAATCTGTGATGCGTGACCAGCGCAGCTGGGGCGTGGATATTCTCACCATCGGTCAATATCTGCAGCCGAGCAAAAAACACTATCCTATCAGCCGTTACTACACTCTCGACGAATTTAAAGAATTACGCGATTATGGCTATCAACTGGGATTTCAATGGGTTGAAGCCAACCCATTGGTTCGGTCCTCTTACCATGCAGCAGAACAGGTTCGTGCATTGAGCATCGTTCACCGGAAACTGTATGGTGAAAACGCCATGCATACAATTCAGGCACCGGGATCAACAGTCTCTACAAACTGAAAAATAACTTATTACGACTGTTCCATTCAAACTAATCCATCATCGTAATTTAAGGAAAGGTAATAATATGCGAAAAAATATTGTTCTTTCACTCACCGGCTCTGACCGTATCGGCATCGTTGACCGAGTTACTGAATTCCTAACCAAATTTGACGGAAATGTTGAAACCAGCCGGATGGCCCGGCTTGGCGGGGAATTTGCAATGCTAATGCTGATTTCCATGCCAGAAAATTTGATCGATGGATTTAATAACGGTATTGCCGTTCTCCAAAAAGAAGGACTGCAGATCTCGACCAAATTAACTCAACAAAGTTATTCAGAAAAGTTTGCCGGATGGCTTCCATTCCAGATAGAAGTACATGGGGCAGACCACGAAGGTATCGTACACAAAGTCGCCCATTATATGACTGAGCGCGGGATCAATATTGAATCAATGGATACCGGCATTGTTCCGGCTCCCATGAGCGGTACATTATTCTTCTCAATGAATGCTATCGTGCTTGTGCCCCCCAGCATGCCGCAGAAAGAATGGCAGGCTGACCTGGATGATCTTGCCGACAACCTTAATGTTGAGATCAAGGTATCTGCATATAATGGAAGTTAATTTTCAAAGTAATATTAGAAAGTCAAGATAATATTACTTATTATGTATCAAAAAACACGGGAGAATTCTCCCGTGTTTTTTGATACCAATCTCAACATTTGTTTATGTTGATTTAGACCTGTAATTTCGCAGAACGTTGAAACCCACTAAAGCTCTTTTTTCTTCATCCCACAACCTGTACCCAAGAGATTTAAAACTTTTGGGAACTGTGAGAGGAGGGATCTGAAATAACGGGTTCTCTTTGTAAACTTTCGGCAATTTATAATTGGGGATTTTTGGACTGAGATGATGGATATGATGATACCCAATATTACCTGTAAACCAATTCAGGATTGCGGGAAGCTTATAAAATGAGCTGCCGGTGAACCCCGCTTTGAAAAATTCCCACTGCTCATGCCTCGCCCAATATGTTCCGTCAAAATTATGCTGAACGTAAAATAACCACACACCGGCAGAGGTGGCTATTAACAGTATGGGAATCTCAACCAGAAGGAACGCTTCCCAACCCACCACACCCGAAAGGATGATCACGACTGCCAACAAGGCAGCATTGGTCCACCACACACCATTCCGCTCACGCCTTCCGGCTGTTGAAGTGGGGAATCTTTGAAGGATTACAAAATCAATAAAAGAACCAACTGTAAACAATATCAACGGATTACGAAGGATTCGGTAACCAAATTTCTTATACCAGGGCAGCGCAATATATTCATTTACCGTCAATGTCAGCACATCACCAGTTCCACGCCTGTCAAGGTCACCAGCTGTGGCATGATGAATGGCATGATCTCGCTGCCATTGATAAAACGGGGTAAAAACCAAAAGCCCCAACAAATTACCGGTTATCTCATTGGCAGAACGATCTTTGAAAAAAGATCCATGGCAGCAATCATGAAATATGATGAACATTCTCACCATAAATCCAGCAGTCGGAATTGCCAGAATGATCGTCAGCCAGTACCCTACGCGTAAACTCAACACCATTACCGCCCATAAAGCGATAAATGGAATGACAGAATTTATAATCTGCCAAATACTGAGCCATTTTTCTGGCACAGCATATTTGGCAACAATTGTTTGCCAGCGTTCTTTCGGATTAATGGATACCATATTGATCTCCTGAACCAGAGAATACTCTCCAATTTCATTTTACAACAATCAGGTTGAGAAAAACCTTATAGTTTATATAACAGATCACTCAGAGTAATATCTGCCATGGAATTCAGCTTTAGAAACTCGCCCTTCATGTTCAAAGTTGCCGTGACCGGATTTGGTATTACAACAACCCTGATTCCCGCCTTGTTGGCCGCTGTTACACCATGAACCGAATCTTCAAAAATGATCACTTCATCTTTTTCAAAACCCAAAGCAGCTTGGGCAGCCAGGAATAAATCCGGTGCAGGTTTGACGTTTTGCACGTCATCCTTGCATTTGATCACATCAAAATACTGGTAAAGATTGCGGCTTTTGAGATGACTGCTCACCCATTGATGGGACGAGCTGGAAGCTAAAGCGATTTTTAGTCCTGCTTTTTTACCCTCCAGAATCAACGTCTCAACACCTGGCAAAACATCGTAACTGCTGATAATTTCAAGACGCCGCCTTCTAATTCTTTCCCAAAAAGGATCTTTGTCAATCGGTTTTCCCGTTAATTGTTCGAGATGAACGACGGGATTGTATTCATGATTGAAATCTGAGCCTACAATGCTTCCATAGGTGCTCATACCCAATTCATGCCCAAGTTCGGAATAAACTTCATTCAAAGCAAGATATTCTGGTGTTTCAGTATCCAGTATCAATCCATCAAAATCAAAAATCAGGGCTTTTAACATAGTAAGTGATTTTACCAACAAATCTTGTTGTGCGCATTTGAAAATTCGTGCATAATAGGGGATGTTGGACGATGTTTTTCGAAAATTTATCCAGGCTGGATCTTCATGAAAATAATCAATCATTTACTCTCACCAGAAAATGGCACCGAAATGACGTATCTCTCTTCTCCAAATCATGGGGAAGTCCTGGATGAGAACGCATTTATCATTCTGCACTATACAAATGAATCGGATTCGGAATCGACCATAAAGCGGTTTATGGATCCGCGCAGCCAGGTTTCTGCCCATATTGTCGTTGGACGGGATGGAAAAGTAACCCAATTAATTCCATTCAACCTGGCTGCCTGGCATGCCGGGATCAGCAGCTGGGGAAATTATCACGATCTGAACACTTTTTCGGTAGGGATTGAGCTTGAAAATGCTGGCATTTTGCAGCACAACGGAAACGAATGGGTATCCACTTTTGGTAAGCCTTTTCCGGATGATGAAGTGCTGGTTACAAACCATAAGAATAATCCGAATGTAAATTATGGCTGGCAAAAATATACACGAATCCAGATCGAAACAATCACAGAGATCATCGCAGAACTGATGCATGTATATGGTTTTAGAGAAATCCTGGGGCATGATGATATAGCTCCAAAACGTAAATGGGATCCAGGTCCAGCTTTCCCGATTGAACAAATACGTTTTTCACTTTCCGGCAGCATTAACCAGAACACAGCCGAACCGAACAAAGAAGTCCCAGTTCAATCCAGCCCTGACTCTGAAAATACCTCTGAACAGGAAGATGATACAGAAAGTTCCCTACATGAAAATAGTAAAGTACGTCTTCCCCAGTTAAAAAACACCCGGTACCAGGTTGAGAATGGGGATACTGGAAAAACAACCGAATATACCTGGAGTACCAGTTTCAAACCGGTTGTTTTGCTGCCGGTACCTTTTATCACAGATATTGGTGTAAATATTCCATCTCAGCAGATTGATTGCGCTGCCGTTTCTGCTTCGATGCTGATCAACGCTTACCTGAATGAGCAGATCAATCCCGAAGATTTTTTTACGAATTACAGTGTTCAAGGTTACCCCTACTTAAATGTGGTACAGCTTAGAAATGGATTGGGCAGTCTTGGTATTTTGACCGATTTTCATGCTAACCTAACTATTCAAGATCTTTTCGGCTTCCTGGCAGCCGGAAAACCCCCAATAGTATTATTGAAATATAATGTGTTTGAAAAAGCCGGCCTGGTGGAACGAAATTTCAAAGGGCCTTATTTTTCAGTAGTTGTCGGCATGGATATAAAAAATATCTACCTGCATGACCCGCTATTTTCTACTGCAGAGGAAGGAAATGCACATGCATTTCCACTGGATATATTCTGGAAAGCCTGGAAAGATGTTACAAACGATCCGCTGTTCCCCAATCCTGAAAGAAGCGCAATCGTCCCTACCAGCGGTATTGGTTTCAAATTAGCCAGAACCGTCCGGGTGAACCAGATTTCATTGAATATCCGGTCAGGACCAGGTTCTGATTTTCCTGTGGTTGGAACAGCAAAAAAAGGGGAATTTTACGATATCAGCCGGGAAATGAGCGGATGGGGAGAAATTGGTAAAGACCGCTGGCTTGTTATGGCCTACACATTGCCTGCTTAAATAGAAAACGGCCAGGTTCAAGTGTAAATTCACTCAGACCCGGCCGTTTAATAATATTCTAGAATATTTTCAATACGGCTTGTGATGCCCAGTCAAAAAGCGGCTGAGGTACAAAACTAAACAGCACTGTCAATACAGCACTGGCTCCAATAGCAAATTCCAGCCAGAATTCGCGGGTTATCTGCGGATTGCCATCTTTCATATACATGATCACGATAATCCGTAAATAATAGTAGGCAGACACAAGTGATGTGATAACGCCTACCAGCGCCAGCCAATAGACCCCGCCCTGCATGATCGTTCTAAACAGGTAGAATTTTCCGACCAGGCCTAATGTAGGAGGTAAACCTGTCAGGGAAAGCATGAATATTGCCATGGCGGCTGCGAGCATTGGATATTTTTTTCCCAAGCCAGCATAGTCTGAGATCGAAAGGCCTTTTCCCTCAGCTTTTTCAAGAGCAATGACCACACCCCATGAACCAAAGTTGGTAATGGTGTAGGCGACAAGATAAAACAAACCGGCTGAAACCGATAGCACCCTGATCGCTGGATCAACAAACGGCACAAATGCCATCATGATGTATCCAGCCTGGGCGATGCTTGAATAAGCCAGCATACGTTTAATATCAGTCTGAGCAATCGCCAGGAAGTTCCCTACGATCATGGATAAGGCTGCAAGAACTGCCATGACCGGCATCAAATCGACGGCCAGCGAAGGAAACACGGACGAGAAGACCCGGAATAGTGCGGCAAAACCAGCTGCTTTTGCACCTGCTGCCATGAAGGCAGTCACCGAAGTGGGAGCACCCTGGTACACATCCGGGGTCCACATGTGAAACGGGACGGCTCCGACTTTAAAGCTGAACCCGATCAGGATTAATGCAGCGCCGACCAACAACAAAGGCTGGGAATAGGTTCCAGCAGAAATGGCAGCAACTATTCCTGAGAATGAAGTTGTGCCGGCTGCTCCAAAAGTCAGGGCAATCCCATAAACAACGAAACCGGTGGCATAAGCCCCCAGCAAAAAGTACTTGATACCTGCTTCTTCAGATTCGGTACGCACCTGGGCAAAGGCAGCCAGGACATATAACGGGATGGAAAGCAGTTCCAAAGCCAGGAAGGTGATGATCAGATCTGTTGCCTGGGACATCAGCATCATGCCAGAAATACTGAAAAGCATGATGATGTAATACTCACCTTTTTCAATATTCATCCGGCGTAAATAACCATAGGCTACGGCAACACCGAACAGTCCGATCAGGCAAAACAGGACATTCATGAAAATTGAAAATCCATCCAGCGAAACCATGCCGTTAAATCCGACCAGGTCATTTCCCAATTGGGTGAGACTGATACCCATCGTCAAAGCAAGGGCAAAAGCAGTCAATAATGCTGTGATGCCTTTTTTTCCAGCAGGGATCCAGAGATCCACCAACAGAAGCAGACAGGCAAAGATAATCAGCATGCTGACCGGGAGAATGGTATAAAAATCTAGTTGGGTCATATCCACTCCTACTTTCACCTGCACATCATTTCAGCTATCACACGGTCACAGAACTTCATGGTCCGTGTAAAAACGTGAGGGAAAGTCAAGAAACCTTAGCCGCCAATAATTGCCTTGAACGGAATGAGAAGTTTTTCCACTGCCGGCCCGATCAAATTAAAGAAAGGTGCCGGGTAAAGACCGATCCAAAAAATAAAGACCAGGAGAGGCAGCAGGGTGACTATTTCACGTAAATTCAAGTCCCGCAGGGCATGTCCGTGGCTTTTCACTTCTTCAACAATTGTCCCGACTGGTCCCAGGAACATTTTCTGGAACATGTACAGAATATAGATGGCTGCCAGGATCACACCGGCTGCAGAAAGCATTGCGTACCAGGGTGAACCAAAAGCCTTCGATCCGAATGCCCCAAGTAAAATGGTGAATTCACCGACAAAACCATTCAACCCGGGCAAACCCATAGAGGATAGTGCCACGATCAGCATTAATGAGCCGAAGATCGGGGTTATCTTCCACAAACCACCATACACTGCGATCTCCCTGGTATGGGTTTGTTCATAGATCATACCAACCAGCAAGAATAATGCGCCAGTGCTCAAACCGTGATTGATCATCTGTAAAATAGCGCCTTCGATACCCTGGGCATTCAGTGCAAACATACCCAGCATCACAAATCCAAGGTGGCTGACGGATGAATAAGCGACCAGTTTCTTTACATCTTTTTGAGAATACGATACTGCTGCGCCATACAAAATACCGATCACTGCCAGTACGGCGATGGTTGGAGCTGCTTTTACAGCAGCATCCGGAAAGAGCTGCAGATTGAAACGCAGGAAACCATAAGTACCCATTTTCAGCAGAACGCCGGCCAGGATAACAGAACCAGCGGTTGGTGCTTCAACGTGTGCATCCGGTAGCCAGGAATGCAGGGGCCACATTGGAACCTTGATGGCAAATGCAGCTGTGAATGCGATAAACAACCACATCTGAACACCAGCAGGAATTCCGCCCTTGGCAACCAGGTCAGGCACAGTGAAAGTGCCCTGATTGATACCAAGCCACAAAATTGCCAGCAGCATCAGGATTGAACCAGCCATTGTGTAGAGGAAGAATTTGACAGCAGCATATAAACGATTGGGACCACCCCAAATTCCGATCAGGAAATACATCGGAATGAGTGTGAATTCCCAGAAAATGTAGAAGAGGAACAGGTCCTGCGCCAGGAAGACACCCAGCATACCCATTTCCAGCATCAGGAAGAAGATCATGAAATCCTTCACACGATCTTCAACTGCAGTCCAGGTGGAGAGGATTGCGATGGGGGTCAGGAAGGTGGTCAACAAAACCAGCAGGATGCTAAGACCATCGACTGCCAGGTAATATTGAATATTCCAACCGGCCACCTGAATCCAGCTGTGAGGTGACCCAAGCTGAAGATCAGGGTTGTTGGAATTGAATAATGAAAGCGCCCATAATGAAATACCAAAATTGACGAGCGCGGTACCCAGTGCCGTCCACCGAATGGTATTTTTTGCTTCTGATTTGATGAACAGCAGCAAAATAACACCGACCAGGGGGAAAAAGGTCACCAGATTGAGGGGTTCAAACAAAAAGTTCATAATGCGTCCTCTCAGCCTTTATTTTAGAAGTAGGTAGCCGAGGATGGCCACCACGCCCAGCATGACAGACAGGGCATAACTTCGAACGAAACCGTTCTGAATTTTGCGCAAGGAATTTGCAGAACCTTGTACAGCATCAGCCAGCACTTTAGATACTTTATCGACAACACCCAGGTCAACCGGGTCTGCCAGGAATCGGGTAAGTCCGACAAATCCGCGGGCAACGACAGAATTATGGAACCATTCATGCCAGAAATCCCAATCCACGGTTTGTGCCAGGAAACGGGCAAGATCAACATACCGGTCAACAATCAGGAACCAGTAGGCTTCATCGATATACCACTTATTTTCCATGCCGGTAAATAAAGGACCCAGCATTTTCTTTAGCGGGTCGATCTGACCAGCTTCCATGGGTTTTCGTAAGTACAGCCACCACGAGGCAAAGATTGCCAGCAAAGCCAAACCTGTAGAAACGAGTGCCACCGTCGGGTTAAATTCACCCGGGGTAATCTTGATGGTATGTTCCAGCCAGAGTGTCAACGTATGAACGCCTGGAATGTTCAGCATACCGCCGAAGATCGAAAGCGCGGCCAAAACCATCAAAGGGGCTGTCATGATCAATGGGCTTTCTTCAGCGTGCTTGGCAACTTCATGGCGCGGTTTGCCAAAGAAGACCATCCAGATCTGCCGTCCCATATAAAAAGCGGTTAAAAAGGCAGCGATCGATAAAAGCCAGTAAACATGGGGATATTCTTTGAAGGCATCCGCGAGGATCTCATCCTTGGACCAGAAACCGGCAAAGGGGAAGATACCAGCCAGTGCAACCGTCCCGATCATATAAAGCCAGAAGGTAACCGGCATTTGCTTGCGTAAGCCGCCCATATTACGCATGTCACCTGGATCAAACACTTCTTCATCATGGTGACCACCATCATCGTGATGGCCATGTGCCAGGTGATGATGTCCTCTTTCCATGCCGAGGATCACAGATCCAGCAGAAAGGAATAGTAATGCCTTGAAGAATGCATGCGTGATAAGGTGAAACATTCCAGCGGCAAATGCGCCCATACCAACAGCAGCCACCATGAAACCAAGCTGACTGATGGTGGAATAAGCGAGTACTTTTTTAATGTCGTATTGACCAACTGCAATGGTTGCAGCAAATAAAGCGGTGACAGCACCGACTGTAGTCACAATGTATTGTGCATCATGGCTGAGCATATAGATCGGGGCCGAACGTGTTACCAGGTAAACACCT